>DAOVIP010000005.1 GCA_030671465.1 Candidatus Aminicenantota bacterium
GATTCATGGTGTACAATAATTTCAATTTTCCCATATCCAGATCATTCCGGGGTAGCAATCCCAATAAATAAGCTCCCGCTGTATTGTTTTCTCGGTTTATGGAGAAAATTTTCAGGCCTTCTCTCTGCTTTATTCCGGAGATATCTGTATCCGGATCATGAAACAAAAGGGTTTCACCGTTTATTTCCTTATCTATATCGGCCAGATTTTCCAGCCGGACCCGGGCAAACTTGGCCAGTTCGGTATTCTCCATATTCACGGCAACCAGTTTGACACCGTTCAGGACCGCCTGTTTGACAAATGTGGCCGCGACCGGATTATCCCGGGTCATGTCCGTATTGACGACTACAATGGTCTGGGCGTTTTTTATATCCTCGTAATCCAGGCCCATGAAGGCCGGTGATTCAAAATGAAACACATTATCCCCGGACAGGGCCTCATCAAAAAACTTTTTTGCTTGAAACAGATCTTCATTCTTCTCTTTGGTAGATACCAGACATCCGATCGCTTCGGGACCGTATTTGTCTTTGACTTCATTGATCTTGGCAGCCAGCCAATCCAGAGCCGCTTCCCAGGTTGTTTCAACCAGTTTCCCGTTCTGCCGGATCATGGGTCTGGTCAGCCGGTTTTCGGAGCGAATAAAATCAAAGGCAAAACGACCTTTAAAACACAGTCTGCCTCGATTGGGCAAGCCATCTTCCACACCGTCAACTTTCACGATCTCATTATCCTTGACAAACAGGTCAAGCTGACATCCCACACCGCAATAATGACAGGTGGTCCTGACATGCTTCACATCCCACATCCGGTAATTGAATCGATTCCGCTTTTCAAAAAGGGCACCCACCGGACAACTCTGGATACATTCACCGCAATACACACAATCCGAATCGGGCAGGGTTAGGTCCCCCCTGACCACGATCTTTGCAATATTGCCCCGGTAGCCGTGAGACAGGGCATTGTTCACCTGGATTTCACAGCAGGCCTGGACGCATCGACCGCACAGAATACATCGTCCGAAATCCCTACCGATCAGAAAATCATCATACTCGAGTGGATATTTGGTGGGGATCCGGTCCATTGTTCTCTCGGTTACTCGATATTTATAGGCCAGGGCCTGAAGTTCACACTTTCCATATGCCACACAGATATCATCTGCCTGATCATATTCAACCACATCTTTCTGAAAATCCGACCATTCCTGGGGATAATTTCCCCGGATCGAACAGTTATGATTCCCGGAAATGAGTAAGAGTTCTATGACCATCTGGCGTGCTTTGACAATTCGGTTCGATTCGGTAAAGATTTCCATACCATCAGCAGCAGGAGAGGAACAGGATGCAATCGGTCCCGGTGCCCCCTTGACCTCAACAATACAAACCCGGCAGGCTCCGGTGGGAGGGGCCCCCTTTAAATGACAGAGGGTGGGAATATCAATTCCATTTCGCCTGGCCACTTCCAGAATGGTTTCCCCGGATTCAAACTCACATTGTTTTCCGTTTATTGTGATTATATTAGCCATTTTACTCTTTCTGGATCAATCCCTAGTAAGCGGAAATTTCCTCTTTATTGACTTTGTCCAATTTTTTCTTGTAACAGATCAAACCACAATTCAAGCAGCGGTTGGCATGATATCTGGCCTCAGCCTCATCCACAGTGATCCGATTATCAATAATTCCCCGGGAAGCCATCAAATCCTTTTTATCGGCAATTTCAAATATATTCTGCAGTTCTTTGTCATCAACAATTACACCCGCATCAGGGGATATCTCCTCACCTGAGACATATTGTTGGATGGCTTTGGCCATTTTCCTGCCTCTTCCCACTGCCACCACTACACCGGCGAGATCAGTAGGTCTTCCGGTTTCAGCAATGGTGAATATTCCCACCTGTGATTCCCGGGGAAGTACCTTGAAAATATCCACAGTCTTCCATTGGGTTGCCTTTGTTTTTTCAATCAACATTTCCGGATAACGGCCCGAACTGACAATCAGGTTGTCCAGGCTCAACTTCTGGATCTCATCATTGACAACCCTCAGGGATAATGACTTTAATTGATCCCCGTTGCCTTCCAGTTCGACCGGAGTGGCTGAAAAAATGTATTTTACTTTTTTTGACCCGTTTAATTCAATGTTTCGGAATTCCGTCTCTTGCTTGGTGAAAGGAAGCACAACCGTTACCTGCTCGGCCCCGTTTCCCAGACAGACATCTGCCGCCCTGGATGAAGTACTGCCTCCGCCGATGATAACAATCTTTTTTTTCAAATCGATTTTTATATTTTTTGAAGCGGCAATTAACAGGTCAAGCAACAAATATGATCCGGGAATTATATTCTCTCCCCAGATGTTATCTCTAAGTATCTGACGGCTATCCCAACCACCGGTGGTCAGCAGGACCATATCGGTTCCCGAGGAAAACATGGATCCCAGGCTGAAATCCTTCCCCATGGTTTTCCCGGTTTTTGCTTCGATTCCGGTTTCCAGAATACTGTCAATCTCCCAGTCCAGGACATTCCGGGGTAATCGATCCTCGGTAATCACATATCTAAGAATTCCACCTAAACGGTCAGTGGCTTCCATGACTTTGGGGGCATGATCCAGTCTCCTCAGATAATAGGCTGCGGTTAATCCCTCAACCCCGCCCCCCACAATGACAATGTTTTTTCCCTTGGCCGGTGGCAAGTAGTCGGGTAAAATCCTCTGACCGGAAGTCATCTCATACTGGGAAACAAATTTTTTCAAGGCATTGATCCCCACCGGTTCATCGATCAGGTTCCGCCGGCATTCAAACTCACAGGGGGCCGGGCATACCCATCCGCAAATCAAGGGAAAGGGATTTTTTTCCTTTATGACCCTGACGGCTTCAAGATAATTGCCTGCGGAAATCTGCCGGATATATTCGGGAATATCGATCTCAGCCGGGCAATTTCTCTGACAGGGTGCGGTACACTCACTCTTTTTCTGGTTGGCTTTGATCCTCCGGGTTGCCGATGAAAGGGTAATGATGTCCTTGGGACAAACTTCAACGCAAACCCCGCAACCCGTACAGCGGTCCAGATTGACAACCGGCAGGTTATTTTCACCCATGGAAAGGGCATTGAAGGGACAGGAAACCACGCAGGTTCTCAGGCCCAGACAGCCGATGTGGCATTCCTTGCTGCCTTCGTAAAGCAGCATGGCAGCCCGGCAATCCAAAACCCCGTCATAAGTAAATTTTAAATCCGCATCCTGATAACCGTAATAACATCCCGGCCTGGCAAAATCCGGTTCTTTCTGTTCCACTTTTTTACCCATAACCTCCGCTACCTGCTGGGCAATTTCAAAACCTCCGGCCGTACAGACATCAAGCTCGGCTTTACTCTTTACCACTGCTTCGGCAGCGGCAGCACAACCGGCATATCCGCATCCGCCACAATTGGCTCCCAGAAGAGCTCCCTCCACCTGTTCGATGCGGGGGTCCTCCCAAACATATAATATTTTAGAGGCAATGGCCAGCATTATGGAAGCCATCAATCCCAAACCCAGTAGCATTAGAAACGAATTCAAAATGATCATGATCTTCTCTCAGTCATTTCATCATCAACGCCTGAAGCGAATTATCAATCCCTAAAAATCCGTAAAAGGCCAGGGCCATCAGGCCTGCCATTACCAGGGCAATGGCCGTATCCTGAAGGGCTCGCGGAATAAAGGATATCTCAAACCTTCCCCGGATCCCGGCAAAAAGTATCAGGGCCAGCAAAAATCCGACTCCTGAAAACAGTGCATAAAAGAGACTCTGCAAAAAATTAAATTCATTATTGATGCAAAGGACCGCCACACCCAGAATGGCACAATTGGTGGTGATGAGAGGCAGAAAAATCCCCAGTGCCTTATACAGGGCAGGCGCCAGTTTTTTCAGGAACATTTCGATCAACTGAACCAGGGCTGCAATCACCAGAATAAAGACAATGGTCTGGAGATATTCAATCTGCAGGATTACCAGGATATAATGATACACAAACCAGGTGATACTGGTGGCAAAGGTTATAACGAAAATCACGGCCATGCCCATACCGGTGGCGGTTTCCATTTTTTTGGAAACTCCCATAAATGGACAATTCCCCAGATACTGGGCCAGAAGAATATTTTTTACCAAAATAGCATTGATGGCCAGGATAATATATTCCATTTAAAACTCCATTTATTTTTTGGGAAATAAATTCATGATACCCAGAATCAGCCCCAGACAAACAAAGGCCCCGGGTGCACTCACCATAAAGGCAAAGGGTTCAAATGAATCCCACATCACCTGCATTCCCAAAAATGTACCTTTGCCCAGAATTTCCCGGATTGAGCTGATCAGTATCAAAGAGAGGGTAAAACCCAGCCCGATTCCCAGGCCATCAGCAGCAGAGAGATAAATCGGATTTTTGGAGGCAAAGGCCTCGGCCCGTCCCAGGATAATACAATTCACCACAATCAGATTTATAAACAAACCGAGCTGCTGGGATATTGAAAAAAAGTAAGCCTTCATCACCAGTTCAACGATCACCACAAAAGTGGCAATCACAACAATATAAGAAGCAATCCTGACTTTCTTGGGGATCAGGTTTTTTATGGAAGATATGATAACATTTGAGAAAAACAGAACGAAGGTGGTGCTCAGGCCCATCCCGATCCCATTTTCAACAGCCGTGGTCACGGCCAGGGTCGGACACAATCCCAGAACCAGTTTAAAGGGGGGAAGTATTTCCCAGAATCCTTTTAAAAATTCCTGTGAAATCGTTTTATTCATTGATCAATCGTCCTATCCTCACTATTTTTTCCCCAGTACTTTGTCTTTGATGGTGGCATACAAAGCAATGCTCTTTTTAACAGCCGAACACACGGCCCTGGAGGATATGGTGGCTCCGGAAACCGCATCGATTATTCCGTTATCCTGTTTGACCTTGAAGGCTTCATTGATGGCCCTGCCTTTGAAATTATCCGTGAAGACAGCCTCGGAGACCCGGGCACCCAATCCGGGTGTTTCCTGATGGGTCAATATACCGATTCCGGAAATCATATCCTGGCTCAGGTTAAAACCCACCATCACCCCGATTTTACCTTTGTAACCCGTTCCCATGGTTTCAAAGGCAATTGCCCAGGATTTGCCATTCTTCTTGCCAATGAAAACAACTTTTTGCTCCCCGTCAATCGTGATCTGCTCCCGGTCACCAATAAAATCATTGGTAGATGAAGCCAGAACCTTTTTGAGGGCCGGCCCCTGAACATTCAATAGAAATTGCTCTTCAATCCGCTTTTCCGTTCCCTTTTTTACCGCTGCCAGTAACAGACCGCAGAGGGCTGCAATAATGGTCAAAACCGCCACCATCCGGAAATATTCTTTCATGTCACCCTTCTATCAATATAATAAATTGCTGTTGGCCGGGGTCTTTTCTTGATATTATCCAGCAGGGGGGTAAACAGATTCATAATCAATATGGCAAAGAAAACCCCATCCGGATAAATGCTCCAGATCCGTAAAATCATGGTCAAAAAACCGCAGCCGAAACCGAAGATAATCATTCCCCATTTATTGAAGGGAGAACTGGCAAAGTCAGTGGACAGGAAAAATATCCCCAGCATGAGGTTCCCGGTCAGAAGGTGGAAAAGCGGGTTGGCGAATTGATGGCTGTCAATCAACCAGAAAAATGCAGCTACCGATAAAACACCCGCTGCAAAAGACAGGGGGATTTCCCAGGTTATAATCCCTCTAATCAATAGATAAATGCCTCCAATTAACAGGAGTAATATGGCAATACTTCCGATTCCACCCACCTGCTTGCCCAGGAGAAGATCGATGAGTTTAATATCTGAAATAAATTCCACCCCCCCCTTTTTCAATAAGATCAAGGGGTAACGGAAGCTGAATCCCAGATCATAATTCACCGAAGCCAGGTCCAGATTATAATAGGCCGGCCAGGAAATCCGGGTAATGGCCCAGCCAACCAAAACCGGATTCAGCGGACTGCTGCCCAGGCCCCCGAAAATCTCCTTTCCGATAAAAATACACAGAAAAGCACCGATAATGACCAGCCAGTAGGGAACACTCGGGGGAAGAATCATGGCAAAAACCAGACCGATCAGTACCGCGCTCCCATCAAAAATGGTAGTGGATTTCTTGAACATCTTTCGAATGATCAGTTCACTCAAAACCGTGGTAACCACAGCCAGAGAAATGACCCGGGCCGCATGAAATCCAAAGGTATAAATCGCATACAAAAAAGCCGGAAGCAGGACAATGATCAGCTGGGCATTAATTTTGGCCACACTGATATTTTTGTGCCAATGGGGGGGGCTGGAAACAACTAGGTTCATGATTCCGTTTCTCCCTGAATTTTTTTCAGTTCACTTTTCGCCAGTTTAATGAATTGAACCAGAGAGCGGCCCGATGGGCAATAATAGGCACACAAGCCGCACTCGATACAATCAAACACATCCAGTTCCTGGCATTTTTCAAACATTGAAAACTCGGAAAATCTGCATATGAGGTTTACATCCAGTTTTACCGGGCATACCCGAACACATTTTCCGCAACTGATACAGGATTTATTTTCATTCAATACGACTTGGCTTGAATCCTGAATATAGATCAAATCAATGTCATCCCCGACAGGAATAATCGTATGATATCCGGAATAACCCCGGAAAGGACCTCCGAGAATCAGTTTGTCATTGGCATCAATTCCGGTTTTCTGGCAGATATCTTTGACCAGGGTTCCCATTCTAACCCGGATATTTTTTTTCTGGTTCTTTTCCACAACGGTGACCACTTTATGAACAAATGGTTTTCCCTCCTTCAGGGCAACCACAGCGGCAGTCAACTTTTCCACATTCATGAAACCGCATTTTCCCACTTGGCCGGTGCGGCAAATATCCGGTATCAGGATCTCGGGCAGTCCATTCGGATATTGGGGTTTTACCGGAAAAACTTCCGCTACATCACCGGGAATTTCTGTTCCCAATTCAGACAGATTCTGGGGAATGGCGAAAATGACTTTCCGGGCCGAGGTCAAATATTTGATTAAACTTAAACCCTCAAGGGTCAGATATTTATTTTCTCTCCAAATTTGCTGCTGGACCAAACTCAGCGGATCCTGCTCGACAGCACTGATTATCATAGTTTCCAGAGGTTCCAGGTTATCTCTGAAACCCAGGTTGGCTCGATTCAGGCTTTTTAAGATTTCAGCGGGATCTTTTTTTAAAAAATCCGGTTCCGCTTTTATTTCCGGATCCAGTTGTTCCTTTTCATCCAGCTCGATCCTGAGTGCTGAAAATTCTTCATCCCTCATCATCAAAGGGTCGATACTTTTTATGGTACCGGTAACCGTGGAATATAATCCCGGTAAAATCTCATGACCGGTTTCCAGGTAATTCCCCACCCTGAGATTCAGCCGAGCCTGATTGGAATTAAAACCTATCAGGGGGATAAGGACTTCGGCTGGCTCCGGGGCATCGATGATAGCTATATCTTCTTGGCTTAAAGTCAGGTGATCATTGGTTTTCATCAGTTTTACTCTTCTTCATGACACAGGGTACAATCGTCGACCCCATCGCTGTGACACTCGATACAATTCTTGCCAATACACCTCATATGGATATCGGCGTCCTCACAAATTTGAGTATATTTTGTATTGTAATGACATCGCCGGCAATTCATGGGAAAGACTCCTGGCTTTTTCCTTTGATAACCATGGTGACAGGTTTGGCACTCGATATCATATTCATCCGGGGCGGCGTGGGAAAAATGGTTAAAAACAACCGGTCCGCCATCGGTCTCAAAGGTGATCTCTTTGGGTTCGGCAATGGTTTCGAAATGATCGGCATTATGACAGAACTCGCAACCGACCGAACCCTGAACATGGCAATCCAGGCAGTTCTTGCCGATACATTTCTTGTGAATGGCCTCATCCTCACACATCCCAATATGATCTTTGCGGTAATGACAATCCCGGCAATTCATTTGATCGGAATCCTGGTCACCGGATTTATAATTGTGATGACACTCCTGGCAGGTCATATCCTTGAGTGACGTATGATACCGGTGGTCAAAAACAACCCCCCCTCCCTTGGTGTCAAAGGCCACCCTCAGAGGTTCCTTCTGCTTTTCAAAAACAAATCCCCAGAGGGCCAGAATTACCAAAATCAGAATAACCGCTCCGAAAATAATCTCTTTTCTTTTAGTTAAAATTTTAACTTTATCCATTATAAATCAAGGTTACTCCAACTTTATATAATATTGAAATTAAAGTTGCTATCGAGTGAGCAAATTAATTTAGATAGTAACATAAAAAAATTTCGGATGTCAAGTGAAAAAAACAACCCTATCCGACACCTGAAAAGTGAAAATTATTCTTTCAGCAATCCTTTTATGGTGGCAATCAAATCATCGGGATCAATCGGTTTTTCCATGAATTTTTCGACTGGCAGGAAATTGCCGTCTTCTTCAATGTTAAATTTGAATTTGCTTATCTGATTCACCGCAGTTGCCAGTATGATTGGAATATGTTTGAATTTTTCATTCATTTTTACATACTGGGCAAAATTGAAACCGTCACTGTCCTTTTCCATCATGACATCCAGGATGATCAGATCAATTTCTTCACTTTCCAAAATCTCTCCCGCAACTTTGATAGTTGTAGCCTGAACCACATCATAATTACTGTGTTCTAAAATAATCTTTCGGGCTTCCAATACATCGATATCATCATCAATATCTAATATTTTCTTCATCATGATTCCTCCTAATTCATTAAAGGTAGTTTTATGGTTAATGTTGTTCCCACACCCACGGTACTATCCACATCAATGGACCCTTCATGGTCCTTGATGATCTGGTTGACCAGAGAAAGTCCCAGGCCGATACTGCCATCGATATTTCTCCTGGCCTCTTTGCCCCGGGAGAAGATAGTAAATATGCTTTCAATATCCTCCGGAGGAATTCCGATTCCGGTATCACTGATCTCAACCACGATCAGTCTGCCGAATTTTTCAAAACATCGGATATCAATCCGGCCATTTTCTTTATTGTATTTAACCGCATTCATAATGACATTATTAAAAGCCCTCAACAAGAAGGTATAATTTCCGAAAACGTACTTTTCCCGGCAGGATCCCTGCGAATAGTGGATCGAAATATTGTTTTGACGGGCATAGTGCTCAATGATCGAATAAGATTCATCAATAATTTCAATCAGGTTCAACCGTTCCCGCTTCATCTGGGATTTATTCTCCAGAAGCGTATAATCCAGGATATCCTCAACAATTCTGATGAGCCCTTCCGATTTCTTCCTGGCTCTGGTGATGAGTTCCAAGACTTTTACCGGGTCATCCACATATCCCTTTTCCACTACATTCAGCAGATCGACCACGGCAGACAGGGGGGCTTTCAAATCATGGGCAATAACTGCCAGACTCTTAACATTTTCCTCTATTTTTGACATTGGATTCCTCTTTTAACAAAACCATCGAACTCAGACAATTAAATCACCTTTATCAATATCCAGCATGACTTCATCGTAGACCTGTTCAACCAGAGATGGCAATGCCTGCTCCACAACCGGGCTCAATTTTTCTGACATGGCAATTTCATCGGGCTGGATACAGTAAATCACCACATCAGGATTTCCCTTCTGTCTAATCCTGGGAGCGATATCCAGAAAATCAATTAAATCAAACTCATGTAATGAATAACCCTTGGCTTCCTTTAAACTATTCACCTCATCCCGATGAAATCTCCGAAATTCTCCGGGCTGAATGCCGCAATTGCCCGCATCAATGAATATTATTTTTTCCCTCTCGTCGAATTGATGAAGAAGATTCATCCCGCAGGTACCGGCCTCTACTAGGTCAATTTCTTTTCCCTTCAATTTTTCTCCTAGTATTCGGGTGGCATGAAGACCTGCCCCCTCATCTGCCAGGAGTGTGTTACCCAGGCCAATAACCGCTATTTTATGTCTTTTCATATACTATTTTTTAAATTCCACATTTAAAAAGTGGGTGGAACAGGATATACATGGATCATAGGCCCTGACCAGCATTTCCAGGTTGAACTGCAAATCCTTCTCCGGAAGGCTCAGCATCTCGGGCACCATCTTCTCAAAATCCATCTGAATATTGTTGTGATTCAAATTGGTGGGGATCACACAATTGGCTGCCACACAAATACCATCATCATTATAGGAGTAATCATGGAACAGAATACCCCGGGGAACTTCAACTGCTCCGACTCCCTGGCCATTTTTTACCTCGATATCAGGCTTCTCCATTTTTAATTCCTGACCCAGCAACCATTCAATATGACTGATTGACCGCTCCACGGCAAAGACACATTCTACCACCTGAGCCGCATTGTTCTGGTATGGACTGATATTGATACCTGGCTTCAAGCCCAGCATTTCGGCAATCTGTTGACTCAAAGGGGTCAACTGACTATGGTTGTTGTTGTAGCGGGCCAGGGCGCCCACCATGAATGAGGCCCGGTTAAACTTTCCATACTTGGCTGTGGATTGAGGTACCACAAACTCATTCACCACACCCTTGTATTCATCAGGGGATATATTTTTATCAATATCTGTGGTGGTAACCTGTCCATCATAAAAAGCATATTCCTCGTCGTATGTCAGCGATAGGTACTCGGTCTCCCGGTTGAAGTCAGGGAATCCACCTGAAACCGATTTAAAAATCTCGGCCAGTTTCAACAGGTCCCCTTTAGCCTCCTCCAGCCGCCTCTTCAACTCTTCCAATTCTTGCCAGGTGGGCAACATGGTGAAATGTCCCACTTTGGCCCGGATGGGATGGGTAGTCCGACCACCGATCACATCACACAGTTCATTGGACAGCCGGTGTAACTTGGTCACCAGCAGCACCGCATCCGGGTGACTCGCGATCAGGGGAATGACACTGTTGACCTTGAACAGATCGGGCAGTACCAGATAACAAACATGCAAAATGTGACTCTGAAGTGTTTCTCCGTGAAGCAACAATTCACGCAATACCCGGGTTTGTTCGGAGATATTGATTCCCAGAGCAGCCTCGGTTGCTTTCAAACTGGCACAGGTGTGACCGATCGAGCATATACCGCATATCCTTGAGGTGATGGTGGCCAGTTCAGAATACGCCCTGCCCACAACCATGGTCTCAAAAAATCGCGGTGCCTCTGGCACCTGCCACTCGAGCTTTTCTATATTTCCATCTTTAACATCCACCACAATATTACCGTGACCTTCCACACGGGTCAGATGCCTGACATTTATCTTGACTTCTTTACTCATTTCTTTACCTCCGGATTCACTCCAAATAAATTAATCGTCCGTTTGATCTCCTCAACGGTGTAATTATATTTATCCAATATCTCATGCATGGCATTCTTATTGGGATTATCCACCGTTCCTCTACAGGCTTCGCAGGGTGAACCATTCGAAGGGCAAATCGCCCCGCAACCCGCTCGGGCCAGTGGTCCCAGGCAAATCACACCTTTGTCAAACAGGCAAATATTTTCTTTTAACTTGCACTCCACGCATACCGGATGATTGGGTAAACGGGGTATTTTACCCAGACTCAACTCCTTAACCATACGTAAGAACTCATCCCGGTTAATTGGACACCCCGGGATATATAAATCCACCTTTACCACTTCATCGACTCCTTTGGTGGGATAGGTATCCAGATGAGGCATGTAGGAATCATCACCGTACACACACTTCTTGACATCATCCATGCTGTGCCAGATATTCTTCAACCGGTTGATCCCGCCGTTGACCGCACACTGTCCATAGGCCACCAGCAACTTGGAGCGTTCCCTTATATCTTTTAATCGTTTCTCGTCTGATTTGCGGGTTATTGATCCTTCGATAAACGCTATATCATAAGTTTCTGATGTGCTGCCTGTCATCACTTCCCTGAATTCTACCAAATCGACCAGATCCAACAGCTTGATGATATCTTCCTCCAGATTCGCCACCTGCAATTGACATCCCTCGCAACAAGCAAAATCAAAAAATGCTACCTTCGGCTTATCACTCATCTTAAATTACTCCTTTTATGTAACTGATATCATTGTAGTAGAATACAGGACCGTCCTGACATACATAAATATCCTCAATCTGGCAATGACCGCATTTGCCAACTCCACATTTCATCCGCCTCTCCAGCGATAAAATAATATGGTCATCGGAAAGCTCCATATCATGGAGGTTCATGATAGCAAATTTATACATGACCGGCGGGCCCACCACAATGGCATAGGTCTCACGCGGGTCTACATAATCCAACTTGGGAAACAGGGTAGTAATTACTCCAACATTATCCTTCCACTTCTTCGATTTCCATTCATCCACCGGACCTCGGTAGGATAAATCCATGTGGCTCATTTCCAGATAGGTGGACAGATCGGTGGTATCGACCGTTTCATAGAACACAATATCATCACGCTGTTTCCATTGTTCCAGTTCATCGACAAATAGACGCTGGGCCGGATCTTTGCATCCGAACAGAATGGATATATTCTTGTAATCATCCCGGTGTTCCAGTGCATACTTGATGGCTGAACGGGCCGGCACCAAGCCGATACCTCCGCAGATAAATAGCAAGCTGCTTCCCTTTAAGGCTTCCATGGGAAAAGAGGTGCCGTAAGGTCCCCGGACACCCACCTTTTCTCCGACTTCCAAACTGTGAATGGCTGAGGTAACGGTTCCCACTTTGCGGATCACCATTTCAAATCGATTATCGGTAGCGGGCGGCGAGGAAACGGATATGGGTGCCTCACCAATACCCGGAATGGATATTTCGGCAAACTGACCGGGACGATGGCCCAGGCTGTGATCCCTTAGCTCGAAACTGAAATAGGTATCAAATGGGGTCATAGGTCTTTTTTCTCTCAGCGTAGCCACCTCGGGCAGATAGATCGATGTCTTTTCTATCACTTCTTTATGTGGATAAGTTTCAGCCATGATTTCCTCCTCACTGCTTTTCCAGAATATATTTGAACACTTTGTTCGGTCCGGCAATATCAGCGGTACAGGCATCCGCACACCTTCCGCATCCCACACACCCAAAATAGCGGTACCTGTCAGGAAGGTATTTTACTTTTCTGAATGTTCGATGTTTGAATCGATCCGCCCGGTCTCTGCGAAAATTGTGACCGTCAGCAACCACGGCAAAATTCTCCAGCATACAGCCGTCCCAGACCTTTATCCGTTGACCCGCAGCCAGGGTGAGATCGATTTCTTCGCACACATCAAAACAGTAGCAGGTAGGGCAAACGAAAACACAGGAACCGCAGGAAAAACATTTATCCCCAAAATATTTCCAAACCGAATGATAGTAATTCCGAGTTAAAAATTCTGAAGCGATATCCACTGTAACCGGCAGTTTCTGATCGTCTTTGATATGGGTCTTGGCTTCTTCGACCTGCTTCAGGCTGTAGGTATTCTTTTTTAGTTGACTGCCCTTCAGGTAATTTTTCCCTTTTTCACTGACCACTTCGATAACATATTCATCTCCCATATCCACCAGCATCAGGTCCGCCACCTTGTAGTATTGGTCTTTAACCACAGATCTTGAAAAACGTTGCTTAAAATGCTTTTGGGGATAGCTGCCGATCAACAGGGAATTTTCTCTTTTCTTGATATAGTGTTCATCACCATCACCATCTGAAAAAGCCCGGTCCATCAGGTAAATGGCAGCCAGATCATAATAGTGAATCCCGAAAATGGTGATGGGATCGTAGCTGTTAACCGCCACGTAGCTCTCAACGTTTTTGGGAGCAAATTTTAACATGACCTCCTTCTGGGGTTGAAAATACTTTTTAGGAGGCAGTATGGTAACGTCATAGTCAAGTCTCAAGTCCTTTGATGACTGCAAGTCATCAAATACAAAGTGGGAACCCTTTTGAATGACCCCCACAATTCTGGATTTTTTTTCCGACATTTTTTTATCAACAAAAGACAAGAAATTCTTTTTTGAAATTTTTAAGAGTTCCATGATTTGTCTCCTATAAAACGATACATAATTAAGATTATTACAATAATATAAAACCCCAATCTTGTCAAGAAACAAAACCCAAGAATTCGAAAAATTATTCCAAAAAATAAAATTAATCGTTAAAATTAAAACAAATAATAACGGAAAGAAACCGGAAGGGCCTTTTGATTTTCCCTAACTCGTTATATAATGAATCAGAAGCGAAAATATCATGCATGAATTCGCCCTGGCTGAAGATATCATTAAAACCATTGGCACCAGTGTGAACCATAAGTTTGGAAGCATATCCCAGATCAACATCGAGGTGGGCCCCTTTTCGGGAGTGGTGATTGATTCCCTGGAATTCGGCCTGCAGATTATTATGAAAGAAAAAACCAATCCCACGGTCAAGATCAACATCAAGCAGGTATCGGCCAGGGCACAATGCCAATGCGGAAAAAGCTATTCGTTTACCACCATGTTTGATGGATGTCCGGTATGCAATTCATTACAACGAAAAATTATTTCCGGGATGGACATTGTAATCAATTCCGTAGAAATCAGAGAAAACCAATGAGTGATAAAATCGAGGAATACAAAGGGGGTAAAGCCCATGAAAAAAAATCTAAATATATCCGCCCATGATCGTAACCAGTTGATTGCCAATGAGAACCGGCAATATTTTAAGTCCCAAAATATTCTCACCCTGAACCTGATCGGCTCTCCGGGTTGCGGGAAGACCTCCATACTGGAATATACAGTCAATCACTTCGACCAGCCCTTCGCCGTGATTGTGGGAGATGTGAAAACCGCCCTGGATTCCGACCGGATTATCCATTCGGGGAATCAAAATGCTTTTGCCATTGAAACTGGGGGGGGTTGCCACCTGTCTGCCCAGATGATTCAGGACAAAGTGAAGGACATCAATCTGGA
>DAOVIP010000283.1 GCA_030671465.1 Candidatus Aminicenantota bacterium
GATTAAATAATTATTTTTTTACTCCCTTCACGTTTTCCAGGGACTTCTTAAAGAGTCGTTGAATATCTTTGGGCAATTCGCTGATTCGCTCGTAAACCTCGCCTTCAAAAACAATGTCCCAGCTGCCGTCGGGCAGGGCCATCAGGGTCAGTATCCTGCCTTTATTCTGAAATTCCACTGAGGTGCCGTGGTATTGAGATTTTTTCGATGAACTTTTCCTGGATGTCTCCTGCTTAACGGTTTTGGCATCAGTCTTTTCGGGATTGGCCTGGGTGTTGAAAAATCCGATTCCCAGATAAATACCCAGTCCCACTGCAATGAGTTGCAACAGGAGTGAAGGGCCCCATTTTACCTTTTTTTGACGGCTCTCTCCATCCGTTTCATAGTGACTCTGTTCTTCCCTCCGGGAGCGAAAATGTTTGCGCACACTGAAGATGATAATCAGGAGAGGGATGGCTCCCATGGGTACGAATAATACCCCAGGGATAATCCAGCCCCAGACCGGGCCCTGGCCCATGGGCGGAGAAAAACCGAATTCCAGGAAATTCCAGCCTAAAGATAAGAACAGGGCAGACCAGGCTAGAGACATCAGGTTGGGGCCACCGATACGCCGGCCGGCCGCAAAGGATACAAAAACCGATATCAAACCCAGAAAAATGGATACCGGCAGCATCCAGACCCAGCCCGGTGCCTGATGGGCAATGTGGTAAGGTCCGCCTGAAGCCACAAAACCACCCAGATGCATGATCCCCCGCATGCTGAGGTAGAGGGCGGTGATTGAAATTGCGAAGCACAGCTGGCTGAAGAGAAATAGTATCCAGTGTCTGAATTTGGCCCCGCTGCCCTCGGAAATCGGTTGGCCGGTCATAAATATTTTCTTCGAATTTGTCATATTCCCTCCGGATTTTTCGCTTAAAGTTCCGACATTTAATTTTCTCAATAATCCATTTGAAACACCCATATTATTAGATATCCGGGAATATTTGTCAACAATAAATAAGTTTTAATCCGGAACTCCTCCATCACCTGCAATAGTTCATCAGAGAATGTAAAATTCAATGATTTTTTTTATTGACAATAAAAAATATTTTGGTTAAGGTTTAAGTGTTCACATGTAATCGAAACGGGTGATTTGGAGAGATGCCCTTTATATTGTTAATATTGGATGTTAATCTTAATTGAATTCTATATATTTAAGTTCTATTTGAGTGGAGGTGATGATAATGGGTAATACCAAGGGATTCTTAAAACCCAGAGCTTTTTATTTGGCTATATTTATTATACTGCTTATTTTTCCTCATTCTCAGGTCAGGTCAGACTGGATTCCCGAGGTTCGATTGACCAACAATATATGGACTTCGACGACCTCTCCTTCCAATCAAAGGGCCATGGTCAAGGATGCTTCCGGTAATATTCATGTTGTCTGGCTTGATAACCGTGATCAAAGCGGCTCTATCTCCGAAGTGTATTATAAAAAGTATTCGGCGGGGATAGGCTGGGGGCTTGATACCCGGTTAACATTTGAGATGATGACCGGTGTCGATGCGGAAGGCCATCCCATTATTGAAAGTTATGATAAAGCAACACCCGGAATAGTGATGGATTCCGGCGGAAATCTGTTTGTTTATTATGAAAACATAACCACCCAGCAGGCAGAGGTGTTAACGTATACGGCCGCTACCAGCAGCTGGGATTCTATACCTGCAATGCTGGGAGACGGCGGAGTCTCAGAGATTAATCCCGTACTTGCTGTGGATAGCAGTGACAACATCCATGCAGTATGGAGGAGTCTCATTACCGGCAATCAGCAAATTTTTTACCGGAAATATACTCTACTCACAGGTTGGGGAATCAGCCAGCAACTCACAACCGTTCTCTCGGAGAAAAAAACACCCAATATCATTGTGGATTCCTCAGGTACCCTCCAGGTGGCCTGGGCTGACAGCCGGGATACAACCGGGCCCTCCTATTTTGAAATTTATTATAAAAAAAAGCCGGCTGCCGGAAGCTGGACTGCCGACACCCGTTTGAGCTTTGCACTCTCTTCCGATTCTCTCAAACCCTATCTGTGTTCGGATTCATCGGGTAATCTTCATCTGGTCTGGGAAGATAATCGGGATGGTAATTTTGAGATTTACTATCTCCAATGGTCTTCCTCTTCCAGTTCCTGGGGTTCGGAAGTGCGTTTGACCAGTGAGTCTTCTCCTTCCAAAAATCCCCGGGTAGCGGTTGACTCATCGGGGCAGATGCATGTGATCTGGCAGGATGGTCGCTATCTGGGCGGGACTGGCTGGAATCAGTTTTCTCTGTATTATAAAAAGAAAACCGCTTTCTGGGGAGATGATGTCCGGATCTCCAGAAAAGGGTGCCGGGCTTCGATTATCACTGGTACCACATCCTTTCTTCATGTGGTTTATATGGCCCAGTTTGAGGCGGTGATGAACCCGGAGATTTATTATCTTAAGTTTGATCCCACAGTTACCACCTCACCTTCCCCCAAGGAAGTTGTTCTGGTGCTGGATGTTTCCGGCAGCATGAGCTGGCGGGAAGATGGGACGCCTTCGGTTGTGCCCGGGGATTCAAGGCTGTATAAAGCCGGTCAGGCCATTTCCAATTTTCTGGACCGTTTTAATTTGAGAAATCCCAGTGATGTTTACTTCGGACTGGTGACTTTTCCCAATTCAAATATTCCCTGTCCTTCGGCGGCAAACATCATTCCCGGCACCGGAACCCTGTGGCCACTCAATGACAGCAACCGTTTAAATACCATCAACACCATAATCCCTGGGCTGGTAGCCGGTGGGGGTACCCCCATGGTTGAGGGATTAACCCTGGCCAAGGGATTGCTCAGCTCAACAACAGCCACTAAAATGCTCCTGCTTACCAGTGACGGCTATCACAACTGTCCCAGCCTTAATTTTCCGGCTGGTTTCCTGTCCAGCTTTACTGATCCGGTCTATACAGTAGGGATCGGTACTGCCGTACAGGTAGACCTTTCCAGATTGGCGAATATTGCCACCACTACAGGAGGGGAGTTTCGGGATGCCACTACTTCCACCCATCTGAATCTCATGAGCTGGTTTAAAACCATTATCCAGTCTTTGTTAGGACTGGAAGCTGAATGTGATCCGTCCGGTCAAATCAAAAAAGATCAGAAAATACGTCATAAAATATGGATCACAGATCATGACCGGGATATAACCTTTGATCTATCCTGGTCAACACCAAATGGAAAATGCATTGATTTTTTGCTTCATACACCTGACGGAAATATCATTGATCCGGCAAAGACCATTACCCTTTCCGGTGTTACCCATATCTCAAGACCAACTTACCAGATTTATTATATAGAAGAAGAATTTTTGAAAACCATAAATGGAGCAGGTCA
>DAOVIP010000198.1 GCA_030671465.1 Candidatus Aminicenantota bacterium
AGGGAATGATATCTGACTCTGAATCTACCGCAGAAAACCGATCGGAAAATATCTCTATGACTTTGTTCAACTGGATCCTGTCTTTAAAAATAATCCCGGTGAAAAGTTTTACTTTGTTAAACTCCCTCTCAATACCCACGGCTTCAGATTTACCGGGTCCAATCCATAATAAACAACCGACCGTTTACAAAGACAGCCGCTTTCCGGGCAGTCGGGGATATATCGTGCAGGGCACCTTCCAGTGAGACACCTCTATAATGAAATCGGTATTGATCATCCATGTAAAGCCGTTCCCCGTTATAGGTGGTGAAACAGATCCGATTTGAATCTTCACAACAGGTCACTTTATTTAAATCCCGTCGGGTCGTTATTATTTCCCGCACAAATGGGTTTCGAAAAATCAACTCCAGATAAGTATCCGAATAATGGATGTTGTTGCTTCTCTCGGTCAATGCAACCGTTAAATTTAGCTGGGTATTGAAGCAGAAATCATTCACATTCTTGGTCAGATCACTATATAGGTAGGAACGATAATTGAACTCAATCAGGTTTTTTTGCTTATCCTTTGTCTTGATCAGAATTTCGTTTTTCTGCGGGTGAAAAACCAGAATTTCCACTTCAGCATACCTTTCCTTACCCAGGAACATGGTTGCATCAACCCGGGTCACCCGGTTATTCCGCTCATCATATATTAAGGCCTGGAAAGCATTATTCAAATCAGAAAGGTAAATAATGAAAGCAGGTGGATCGTCACTGAAATGAATTTTGACCACCTGGGAAGAGGTCAGATCCAATTTTTGGCCTTTTTGGATGAGCTGATTGATCTGGGAATTTGCCTGAAAGGCATGGCTGACAAAGGCATATCTTTGAACCTCCCGGATTGGAATATTTTCCAAAACTTCAACCTGATTGGTATTCTGAATCTGGGAAAACCGGCTGGTCTTAAAATTGTAACGATATATGGGAAAGGGAAAAATAGGATATATGAGCCGCTTTTGATCGTAGAGAGATACATTAGAGAAAGGGGATTCAAATGCCAGTGACGATATTTGGGCATCGGTGATATAGGCAAGTGTGCCATCCTGATTGAATCCCACCAGTGCGGATGGCATATTAATTGAGCGGCGGTAGGCTGCCTTGAAAACAAAACGTGAGCCTATTTTTTCAATGGTGTATAGATAGATCCGCTCATTTTCAGCTGCGATAGTAGAAAAAACAATTCTGCTTAAATCCTTTGAGGTAAAAATCTCCTGGATGACTCCCTGATATTTCAGGGTATTCGAAACCTTCATTTTTTCGATATCGATGATATAAATCTTTTCCGGATCACCGCTCCTCACAATGGCCACAGCCAACAACAGCGTGTCCGATATCCATTTAATTCTTTTCACCTCAAAAAAAGAAAGGTTGGGGTATTCGGGGAATTGAAATTTGTCTGGGAACAACTGTTTCAATCTTTCTGTATCGTTTCCGCTCAGTATGGAACGGTATATCCAGTTCTGGACATTGAACTTGTCCTGAAGTTTTAAAAAATATTGTCCCATTAACCGGTTGATATCCCTGTCCCATTTGTTTTTTGAAAAAAATTTATAAAGCTGATTCAATGCCCGGCGGTCCTTCAACTCCAAAAGAACTCTGGCCAAGGTCTTGGTATAATCATCGTTGTAGTGGTCGAATTTCAAATTAATTAATATGGCTTTGGCATCTTTATAGTTTCCCCTGGCCATGAGATATTTTGCCTTCAACAGTTTGGCCTCGGAACTCTGGGGTTTGCTCTCCAGGGCCAATTCAATATATTGACCGATTGATTCCAGGCTGTTCAATTCATAATAGGCCTGAGCCGTCAAAAAATTAAAATAGAAGTTACCCACTTTTTTATCCGCTTCAGGTTTCATAAGGTTCAGGGCAAGTTTGGGCCGGGAAGTCATCAAATACAATTTTGCCAGAAGAATCTTGAATTCCGGGACATGGGAAAACTTCAGGGCCCGGGTGAAATAAACCTCAGCCCGGGGATAATTTTTTTTCTTCATGTACTCAAAACCCAGGCATATATAGGGGGAAGGTAGTCGAGGATTCAGCCTGATCGCCCTTTCCAGGTTTTCAATGGTGGCGGTATTTTTCATTTCCACCGTTGACAGGGCAATCCCAACCAGAGCAATCTGAGACCGGTGGTTAATCCCCAGATAAGCTCTGAATTCTGATGTTGCATCCCAGCTCTTTCCCTGCAACAATCGCATGAAACCGTTCCTCAATTGGTATTCTGATTTATTTAAAAAATACAGTTCCATCTGCTTCTTGGCCATAGCAATATCATCCAGGAGGTAATAGGTAATACCTCTATTAAAATGAAGTTCGCCTGCCTGACCAACCAGGAAGGAAACCAGCAGAAAAAATGAAATTAAAAAAATATATTTTTTCATCTAAACCTCACCTCACCCTAAGTCTATCATTTATTAGATTTAATATCAAAACCGAACCCTTCATTTCCCCACCCGTTAATTCCGGAAAAAATCCGGAAATTCAAATCAAAATAATCAAATTCAACATATACAACATGACCAGTAACAGCGCATTAATTGAAATCAGATTAAATACTTTGTAAGATGATTTTCTGACCAGGGCAAATATAACAATGAAATTCATCATCATGGCAATAATGCCACAGGTCATATTGACAGGTGATAAATCGAGTAAAACATCCCCTTTCAGGTAAAAAATATCAATCAGAAAAATAATGGCGATATTAAACAGGTTACTGCCGGCAATATTTCCCAGAAACATGTCAAAGGCTCCGATTCTGACAGTGGAGATTGAAACCACCAATTCGGGAAATGAAGTGACAAAGGCTAAAAAGATGACCCCCACAAAGGACTCACTCCAGTTCATGACTTCTGCTATTTCTTTTCCGACCACTGGCAGGTAAATCCCGATTCCGATGATAACCAGTCCAGAAATGATAAAATTAATAATTTCCGGCTTTAAACTTTTGTTTTTATACAATTCAATTTCAATGGTAATTTTTCTTTCTTTAAACAGAATTCGTAAGAAGACAATATAAAAAACAAATATCATCAATGAGAAAATTCCCACATTGAAAATGGTGACACTGAAATTCAGGGACAGGAACAGGGTCAACAAACTCACCATGATGAAGCTGAAGCCCAGTGGCATGATATCACCCTTTTTTTGATGAATATACAATTTTTTCTTTCTGAAAACACCTTCAATCAGGGCAATGATAAGCAGGTTGAACACACAACTGCCGATAATCTCTCCCACTGCCAGATCCGCAGATTTTACAATTGCCGCCGCCGAAATACCGGTGAACAATTCCGGAAAGGAAGTAATCATGGAGATAAAAACAACCCCCATGAAAGCCCGGGCCAGTTTCTTTTTTTCAGCGATAATATCCGCACTCTTGGTGGCACGGGTTCCGAAAATATAAACCAGTATGAGCAGAATGACAAACTTTGTCCAGGTTAAAAACATTTTACAGGGCCCATTTCAACTTTTCTGAAAGCAATCTAAAATAGTTCATGTCCTTGGAGCCAATGATTTTCAATTTTTTCCTATTAATACAGACATCAAAATAATCCCCGGTGGTAATCGGAATCGCCGTTTGTCCGTCAACAGTAATAAATACTTTCTGGGATTCTGAGGTTAGTTTTACCCTGATTGTAGAGGAATCCGGAATAACAAAGGGTCTCAGGGTTAAAGAATGGGGACATAGTGGTGTGATGACCATCCCGTTGACATCTGGAGCCACAATCGGCCCGCCGGCTGATAAGGAATAGGCCGTTGAACCGGTGGGCGTGGAAATAATGAGCCCATCGGACCTTACTTCAGCCACTTCATCCCCGTTTATGCTCAACATCAGGTTAATAATTCTGGCTATATATCCCTTACTGGTCACGATATCATTCAGAGCAAGATATTCATCACCCTTGAAATTCAGTTCCAGTAATTTCCTCTCGGACACCTTGGCTTCAGAGGTGAAGATTTCCACAATACTGCTCTCCAGGTTGTCTATGCAGAGTTCGGTCAAAAAACCCAGTGAGCCCAGATTAAAACCGGCGATGGGGATATTGTTGTTGACTGCCTGCTTGGCCACCGATAACAGGGTTCCGTCACCGCCTATCATAATGATAATGTCAACCTGCTCACCGATTTGCTTACGGGGGATATCACTTTTCATATGAATCAGCTTGGCCGCAATATCCTCCAGGATAATCTCGACTTTCATTTCCTTCAAAATATCAGTGGTGTTTTTCAGGTACGGAACCACGTCGGGATGGGGTTTGACCACCAAGCCCACCTTTTTAAATTTTAATTTCATCGTCTATTATTGTATCACTAATAGCATTTTTATTTCCATATACCAGAAGAAAAAAATACTCCTGGTTTCCTTTTTTTCCTTTAAGTCCTGCCGGGGTAAATCCCTTAACAGCAAAACCGGTTTGTTCGATTATACTTTTGACCTTAAAAATGGCCCTGACAATGGCCGACCGGTTTTTGATCACTCCTCCCTTGCTGACTTCTGATTTTTCAACTTCAAATTGTGGTTTCACCAGGGCCAGGATACTGGAGTGTTTGAAAACTTTCAAAGCCG
>DAOVIP010000484.1 GCA_030671465.1 Candidatus Aminicenantota bacterium
ACTCCGGCTTTGGCTCCGCCGGATTCCATAAAGGAATTGGCAATGATTTCACAATTCTTTTTGTATTTCGGATCGGATAATATGTCATTTACGGTTTTTCTCAATTTTTTTGCGGTTGGTCGTTTCAAATAAATTCCCGCACCCAGTTGTTCAACCCGCCTGGCTACCAGATACTGGTCTGCTGCCTGAGGAAAGACAATCAAAGGGACACCATAAACAATCCCTTCGGCCGTGCTGTTCATTCCGCCGTGGGTGATAAAAACATCCACATACTTCAATATTTGCAACTGAGGCACATGATTTCTGACCATAAAATTTCGGGGGACATTTTTCAGTTTTGATATATCCACCAGTGAGCCCACCGAGAGAATGACCTGCATGTCGCTGTTTCCAAATGCCCTGAAGCACATGTGATAAAATTTTGGTTTATTGCCGAATGCGGTTCCCAGAGAAATATATATCACCTTTTTTTCTTTTAATATGTTTACTGGAAAGTTTTGAATTTCCCGCTTGTGGTACATCTCCGGTCCGATAAACTTGAAATGTTTATCATGGGCATTAAACCCCGGCTGAAAGAAACGTGACGTATAAACGATATTCAATTCATTGTAGATTTGTTGAAGGGAAAGAGTATCGGATACGTTGATACCGTAATGCTTCCGATACCATCGGGCTATCGAAATCAGCTTCACGATATCCCGCAGGCCGATCAGGGCCATGCCCAGCATTTTCAATCTAAAGCCAGGCGGAAATTCCTTCAAAGTGTGTTTATTCAATACAAAAACCGGAACCGAAACAACCGTGGGCACATTCATGGTTATGTTGATGACCCGGCCGAAGAAAACCATAAAATCATAGATGACATAATCCGGTTTTTCTCTGTTAACTTCTTCCAGGGCTTGGACGGTCATTTCCCGATTTGCCTCCATCCCCAGTCTCAGAATGGTGAATATATTTTTCGATATTCCAGCCACTCGGTGTTCATAGCTGCTATTCAAGGTTCGAAATTCAGCACCGGTTTTTTGAATTTTTTCTCTGAATTCTTCCGCACAATAATAGACAACCTGTTCACCGTTTTTAACCAGCTCCTCTGTCAGGGCCAGGGTGGGATTCACATGGCCATGGGCCGGAATGCAGAAGAACAACACCTTTGACATCTTTCTACCCATTCATCGATATCCGTATTTATTTTATCCAAATCACAATTCAAATGCAAAAAAAGTAATGAAATTTAATAGAATGCTGTATTTACCAGGAGTGGATCACTCCGGATGGAAAAAATATGATATAATGGGTTTCATTTAAAATAATTCAGGGGTGATTGTCATGTATGGATATAAAAAAGAAGTAAGCCTCTCCTATGAAAAAGCCCTTAAAAAAGTTAAAGATGAATTGCAAAAGGAAGAATTCGGGGTATTAACCGAAATTGATGTCAAAGCCACGCTGGAGAAAAAACTCGGAGTGGATGTGGACAACTATGCCATTTTGGGAGCCTGCAACCCTCCGGCTGCCTATAAAGCCCTGCAGGCCGAACCGGATATTGGCTTGATGCTGCCCTGCAATGTCATCGTTTACGAAAAGGAAGGCAAGATTTATGTTTCTGCAATCAAGCCAACCCTGGCCATGCAGATGATCGACAATGACCGGTTAAAAGAAATTGCCCTCGAGATCGAAGCCAAGTTAAAA
>DAOVIP010000189.1 GCA_030671465.1 Candidatus Aminicenantota bacterium
CGTCCGGCAGCCCGAGCTGCCGTGTTAACTATACAGGCAATGGGTACCAGATTTTCACCAGCCGGGCCAATATAACAGGTTCGGTAACGACGATCCCCCAGAACCTCTATAAAGGCTTTATCAAATTCATCGGTCTTCATGCCCCAGAATTTTCCTGCATCCTGAATTTTCACCCGGTCATCATCAATTTCCAGATAAACCGGCTTATCAGACTTCCCCCGGATCAATATGCCATCATATCCGGCAAAACGGATTTCAGGGCCAAAAAAACCTCCCATATTTGAGTATGATACGGTTGAAGAATGGGAGAACCCTGATTTTTCCGGAGAAGTGATTGGTGATTTGGTCACCACACAGGTCCGGGACGCTGAAGGCAGGGGGAAACCCGAGAAAGGACCGGGCATAAAGAGTAACGGATTTAACTCGGAAAGAGGATCAACTCCGGGACTGGGAAGTTCATCCCACAACAATTTCATTCCCAAACCCCGCCCCCCGATAAAATCTATATAATCCTGAGTGTTCAATTGCAGTTTGCGGATTTTTCCACTGGTCAGATCGACATCCAGAATGACTCCATGGTATCCATACCCGCTTTTCATTTTGTTCTCCTCAAAGTTTCACCGATATCACCGTACCATCTTCGGATCAGTTCAGTGGCTATTTTATCTGCGGAAAGACCATAATGCTTTCCATCCAGCCCACCTTTAATATGGGTTAAGGCCCCGTAGGGACAGTATTTAACACATTGGGGATCACCATCACATAGGGTACACATCCGTTCGGGACGATTGGTTTTTCGGTTGGGGATAATGGCATTCACCCGATGTTTACGACAGGCATCAGCACAGGAACCGCAGGCAATACATCGGGAGCCATTACAGCGAATGGCCAGGGTGTTGGGATCCCGGTACAGAGCTTTTCTCCCCATTTCATCGGGTTCCACCGGACAGATAGCAAGGCAAGGATTGTCCTTGCACATCACGCATACAATTGGCACATCTACATCCGGATTAAACGAATAAACCCGGATATTGGCCATAAATGGATTTCCCAGACCTTTTAAGGATTCACCATCAATGGTTACCTGATGATTGAACTGGGAACAAACCGTTTCGCAAGTGCGGCACCCGGTACAGCGGTCAAAATCCACCAGAATCATGCTGTACTGAGGTGCCTTTTTTTTATCCTGAGGTCTTATGAAACTGGAAAACCATCCGCCAACCATCAAGGTTGATCCGCCAACCACGATCTTTTTAAGGAAACTTCTCCGATCCTCAAGAGGTGGGGGCAGTATTTCCCGGGTGGTCAGAGGGCTTGTTTTTTTTTGGATCATGGGCAACTCCGGTAATTGCTTTTTAAAACAAAATTATCGATCTGTAAATATTTTAAGATAAAAGGAAAAAAGATTCAATCCAGCTGAATTGATTCCAGCCTTATTCTTTTAATCCGAGTTTTTCGATCATTTCAATAAATTCCTTTTCTTTTCTGAGAGAATCCAGGTCTTTTTCCCTCATTAAAAACGAAAAATCCCGGTATCTTTTTTTCTGGGCATTTTCAATCATTATATTCAAATACCTGATGGCGCTTTTTTTATCATTCTGAAGGGCATGGATACAAGCCAGGTTATAGTATGCCCGGATGCCGGTTGCATTCGCCCGGGCCGCAATACCAAAGAAAATCTGGGCCCTGATGAAATCCCGCTTCTTCAAATAGTGATTCCCCTCTTGATTTCCCTTTGAAACCAGCTCGTCAAGCAAGCGCCTGGCCATGGCACCCTGGTAAGGGTTTTTGGTTCTGGAAGCCTCTCTGACCAGGTTATTCAGATTAAGCTCACCGGAAATTTTTTTTAAGTCAGCCCGTTTCTGCTCATTATTTTTCAGACGGGTAAACACAGCCAAAAAACGCCTGATAAACTCCAACTCGGTCCGGTTCCGCTTATCCTCTTCTTTCTGGAGCTTATTCAATTCTCTGGAAGCTTCAAGCTGGGTAATCTTATCTCTGATCGGTCCGGTCTCGATCAAATCCTGGAAGAGCGCTTCCAGAGCCAGGCAATAGTTGCGGGCAAAATAGGGATTAAGGGTCGCTTCCAGATTCCGGACCTTTTCCAGACTACGCCGGAATACCGTTTCAATCAAATCCCGGTCTTTCGGCCTCAATCCTTTTTTCATGGCCCTTAATTCCATGCCCTCAATGGCTTCATGGCAGATATTTTCAGGAGGCCAACCATGGTCACCATTGAAAACTTCGATGAAATGATCCACCCCTGCTGCTTCAAGTTCCCGGTTCAAGCGAATCATTTCCTTGTAATTGTAATCCTCAACCCCGACAACCCCGTGATAAAAGGCGGGTTTAACCTGGTTTGCCTTAACAGCCGGCGGCAACCCCGCCCCACAGGCAATGATGCCAGCCGCCCTTGCTCCGGTTATGTGGGGAAATGCTGCAGCAGCTCGGGCTCCACCCGAAAATCCGGTGGTATAAATGCGGTCAAAATCAATGGAAAATCGATTCAACACATCGGACCATACGGCTTTCATGGCCTTGAGAATGGACTGCCAGGGTCCATTTTTCAAATTATTGGAACAGACCACAATATAGCCATATTTTTCAGCAACATTTTTAAAAAGGGTCAGGGGTATTTCCGATCGGGCACCGGGATCAAAGGTAAAGAGCAGGGGCCAGTTCTTTTCCCGGCTGTAATTTGACGGCAGGTACAGGGCATAACTCTGGGTGGGATCGGCCAGGGTAACCACCCGGCTGACTATTTTTCCGGTTTCAAGACCACGATTGGAATCACCATAAAAAAATCCTGATATCATCAGGATAACAAAACAAAATACAATTCGTTTAAATTTCATTTTTTAATCCCATTTTATTTCAATTGATTAATTGTATCAGCCATGGACATCTATATATTTATACGATAAACAAAACCAAATTGTTAGTTTATCCTGCCAATCCGATAAATCGCTATTGGAAAAGAAATTTGATACTGTTTTTTGTATTCAAAATGGAATCTCTGAATTCCATGTGGATCCCATCGCCCTAATCAGAGAAAGCATCCAGATTGCCAAACCGGGGGGAAGGTGTTTTTCTCTACTTATTCTGAAAAATTCTGGGATTATCGCCTGGAATGGTTTCAAATTCAATCCCAAGCCGAACTTGTGGGTGAAATCGACTATCCAAAAATAATTTATTAATTGGATTCGGCATCAGGAAAAATTTTCTGATGAGGTAACCAACGATTATTTAGTCCATATGAAAAACAAAATATTCTTCAATGTAAAATCTGTATCATAAATCCTTTTTGTATTTTTCCAGAACGGTGATAAACGGTTGTGATTTGGAAGATAGTTCATAAATAGCTTTCGGTGGATAGTCATCAATAATTTTTCTTCGAATGAAGCCTTCGTTTATTAAAAGTTTCAGTTCCTCTGATAACGCCCGGGGAGTGATGGGAGCCAGAAGCGATATCAATACAGAAAAACGTACCCCTTCTCTTATAGGAAGAAACAGAATGCGAAATGACCATCGGGATTGAAGCAAACGTTGGGCATTGTGTTTCCGAACACAAATAATCAGTTCCTGACAAAAAGGAGCTATTTTATGTCCTAAATCGGTTAGTACATATTCTGGCCTTAAGGGATGACCATATCCCGGATTGCGGTTAATCAGGCCATCATTAATTAACTTGTCTATGGTATAGGTTAAAACACTTCTACTTATATTCAATCTCTGTATTAGAGTTACAAACCTGGATCCATCCTGATTATAGATTTCTGCTATGATCGGAATACTCCAGCGAAAACGAAACAGGAAATAAAAATTATTTTTATTCATAAAAATACATTATATACTTGACTTTATTTTATATCAAGTATATAAATAGAACTTATTTAAAAATCATACAGGAGGAGTAAAGAATGAATTTGAAAGAAAACTTCGACGGAGGGCTAACTTGTGGTTTTAATGTCAGTGACATTCAAAAATCAATGAAATGGTACCAGGAAGTTCTGGGATTTGAGCTCATTTATTATATGGAAGAACTGGGATGGTGCGAACTACAAAGCCCGGTTGACAGAGTTAACGTAGGTCTATCCCAGGTCGAAAAAATGCCTCCTCCCGGGGGGAATGCCGTGATGACCTGGGGGGTAAAAGATATTGAAGCAGCCCGTAAAGATCTCAAAAGAAAAGGTGTTAAATTCGACGGAGATATTCGTACCATAGAAGGCATGGTCAAACTGGCCACCTTTTACGATATTGACGGGAATTGTTTTATGTTATATCAGGATCTTTCCCTCCCCAAAAAATAAAGACAACCATTTGTTGTATTAAAATTTGGAATTATAAAATTTTTAATTCAAGGATCATTACCTAAATTAAATACCATTTTTAATTCCGGAATAAAAATAGTCCGAACATAATCATTTGGAAACCTCGATTTTGTATTGATAACATTTGAATATAATCTTTTTTTTTCAAATCCAATCCAGTACAATAATACATCATGAAACTGGAACTGGATTTGGTATCCCTTTTTAATATAATCGGAACTATTAACGGGCTTTTTATCACCTTTATCATTCTGGGGATCAAAAAAGGTAACAAAACCACCAATAGAATATTTGCAGCTCTGATATTTTCCTATACCCTCATCATATTCAATACCGTCTACCGGCAAACCGGATTATATCTTGCCTTTTTTACTCGGATTAATAGCTCATTTATATATGATGTTTGGCCCTTTGCTTTTTTTTTA
>DAOVIP010000046.1 GCA_030671465.1 Candidatus Aminicenantota bacterium
AAAATGAATATCAGCAATAATGGGCAAGGGAGATTTTTGGATGATCTTCCTGAAGGAATTCAGTGATGATTGATCGGGTATAGCCATGCGGACGATTTCACAACCTTCGTTTTTCAGAGCTTGTATTTGATTTAAGCTGGCTTGAATATCTGTGGTGGGAGTGGAGGTCATTGATTGAATGGAAACCGGGTGATTCCCCCCAATTCCGACATCTCCCACAAATATCTCTCGCTTCATTTATTCATTATAACAAAAAAGGAGGTGGCTTCAAATTTGCTTCAAAGACAGTACGACGTTTTTTGGATTTCCTGATGTCGAAATTGACGATCTTTTCATCCTGTGATAAATAATATGATGAAGAAGAACTACTATTTATCTTTGGGCTCCAATATTGGTGATAAAATTTTCAATTTGCAGCAGGCCCTGAATGTTTTAAAAGAAACAGGTAATATTGTCTCTGTGTCATCCGTATACAGGACCAGCCCTGTTGATATGGATGAAGATGCCGATTATTTTCTCAATCTTGCTTTGGTAGTTGAATCGGCGCTGAATCCCGATGAAATGTTGCATCGGATCAAAGGGTTTGAGTGTCGAATGGGACGTTCTGATTCTGGAGCTGGTCATTTTTCACGAATTATTGATATTGATATACTGCAGTTTGATCATATGGTTATATGTCAGGCAGATCTTTTTATTCCCCACCCCAAGATGACCGAGAGGGCCTTTGTCTTGGTACCCATAAATGAAATTGCGCCACAGCTGCTTCACCCTGTTTTAAAAAAAAAGGTGGCTGATATTTTAAGTGAATTGCAGAGTAAAGAATCAGTAGAAAAGTACTCTGGAAAATTAATGGTTTAATTTCGTTTTCCGGTATTTATTCCGGTTTTTCGACTTTTGCACGAAAAGCCAGATTTATAATGCCTTTTTTACCCAGAAATATTATATCATTAGACTTGATTTCTGTTTCCGTGATCCGTTTATTATTGACAAATGTACCGTTGGTTGATTCGTTGTCCTTTATGTATATTTTGTTATCTTTGGAATAGAGCTTACAATGAACTTTTGAAACTGTAGGCTCGGATATGATTAAGTTTGATTGGCCGGGATCTCTACCGATTATTATTTCCTGATCGGTTATTTTTGTCGTACTGATTTCTTTACCTCTGATTATGAGATCCAATTCACCCACAATCACGTCTTCTTTTTGCAGTGGGCTTGGTTTTTCAATGGATAGATTAAAATCCTCGATTTCCGTTGTGAGATCGTTTGAAGAAATGTCCTTTCTTTTAATCATCCATTTATAGATGAAAGACAGAATGACCAGGACAATAAAGATACCCAAAAAAATAACCAAAGTGTCAATTTTCATAATTCTCCTCTTTTTGATTTGATTTAAAAAATTGATCCAGCACTTCCAACATTTCGATGGCGCTCTGAAATCTCAATTCGGGTTTTTTTTGAATGGCTTTTAATATGAATTCCTCGATTTCCATTGTGATTTTCGGATTGTGAACAGAAGGCTTGGGGGGACAAGTTTTTAGGTGGGCTCTTTCGATTTCAATACTGGAATTTGATTCAGAATGAAAGGGGACCTTGCCGGTTACCATTTCGTAAAATGTGATTCCCAATGAGTATAAATCGGATCTGGAATCAAGTCCTTTCCCCAAAATATGTTCCGGGGATGCGTAAGATGGTGTGCCCATTGGCAGAGCATCTTCTTTGTTTTCTATGTCTCCCAAAATTTTGGCAATGCCAAAATCATTAATTTTTATTTTGTTCTCATCAGTGATCAGGATGTTTCCTGGTTTGATATCACCATGGATAATATGACGGTTATGGGCATAGTTTAAGCCTCTTAAAATTTGTTTCAAAAGATGTACAGCTGTTTCCAGAGGGAGTCTTTTCTTCTTTGCCAATAATTCCAGCATGCTGGTTCCCTTGATATATTCCATGGCGATCAGGTTATAGTTTTCTATTTTGCTGAAACAATAAAGCGTGATGATGTTGGGGTGATTCATCTGGGCCTGAGTCATGGCTTCGTTTCTGAATTTTTTTACAAAATTTTTGTCTCCTGCAAATCGGGAGTGGATTACTTTAAGAGCGACTTCACGATTGAGCATGGTATCTATGGCATAATATAGAGTTCCCATTCCCCCTTTGCTGATTTCTGTTTTCACCAGAAAATCTCCGAGCTTTTTTCCGATTTGGATCATTTTACAATATTAATATAAATAGTCTATTGTATTTATCAACTAGTATTTTTTTGTTGGAAGTAAAATCAAGAAGAACCCTCTGAATAGAGATATTTTCATTTTGATATACATAATAATTGTGAACAAAGGAGTTGTTTTTCTTGATATCAATATAACCATTTGAAAAATAAATGATAATTGAATTTTCGTTTACATATTCAATATTCAATGGTTTTTCGGTAAATTCGAAGAGAATTTTTCGGGTGACGTTCTGGTCGGAGATTGGAATCCCGAATTCCCTTATGATTTTTTTACGAACATCAAAAAAAAGAATTTTTATGGTCTTATTTATTGTTTTGATAGAGATGAAGCAGTTTTGGGTGTACTCCATTTCATTTGTTTTATAAAATTTGATTTCATTGTTCTTTTGTTTTATGGGATACTCAATAACGTAAAAACTTTTTTGATCATGAAAAATGAATGCCCTCTGATTGATGAAAATTGGAATAAGGGGGGGAGCCAGTTTCAAAAATTTCACAGTTCTGGTTTCATGATCAACAGAATTTAATTCCGGATCGGATTGAATAGTAATCAGGGTTTTACCGGAATTTCTCTGCACTATCAGATATTTAAGGAACTTGGTTTTCACCCTTTTAAAAATGTAAAAATTTTTGGCAATTGTCTTGGTTTGAAAAGAGCTATTACTATACGCTGGGGATAACTTATTTGATGATGAAACAGAAGCGAAAATGGAGGGAATTAATTTTTCAGTGGGTTTCAATAATAAGTTGGTGATAATTTCTTGTGTTAATATTGAGTATATGGAAATATCCTTTCTTTGTCTGAATATTATATAATCTCCGGTTACAAACAGGAAGTCATCCCGGGAGACGTGAGCGGGGAATGTCGGTGTGTCAATTTTAAAAAGATTTTGTTTATTAGGTGTCTCTATTCCCTTCATTCCCTGAAGCTTTGGATTTATGAATGAAGAATACTGAAGATCATTCTGCTGATTTGGATGCGATTCAATTGTTTTCCAATTGAGGAGTAATAACAAAAGAGAAGAGAATAGTGTCAAAATCAATGATAGAACTGCTTTCTGGAGGCGGGTTCTTTTTTTTTGGGATTTTGGTTTTTTTCTTTTAAGGAGTGCACCGGCATGAATGATCTGAATGGTTGTATTATCTGTTCCACCGTTCTCATTTGCCAGATTGATCAATTTTTTGACTGATTTTTCAGGGTCATCTCCCAAGGAATACCTTTTTATTATTTCATCTTCTACCATGTTGTTTAAACCGTCGGAGCACATGGCAATGACATCACCCTTTTTTATATCAATATCACTCAATATTTCTGGTAAATAGGTTTCTCGAGCGCCCAGTGACATGTATAATATGTTCTTTTGCGGATGGTCCCGGGCTTCTTCTTCATTGATTTTCCCCTCTTTCAGCATCTTTTCAACAAACGTATGATCGGTGGTTATTTTTTTTATTTTATTGTTTCGTATTAAATAAATGCGCGAATCTCCGATGTGAACAACAGTGGCTTTTCGATTGTAAATAACCAGTACCGTGAAGGTTGTACCCATGCCTCTTTTGGATGGATCGGTTAATGCTCTTTTCAATATTGAGGAATTGGCCTGTTTAAGAGAATGTAGCATTGATTCCTCAATACCCTTACCCTCTTTTCTTGATTTCCTATATTTTCTGATAAAGCTATTGGTCCCTAATTTTGAGGCGATCTCTCCGGCTTGATGCCCGCCCATACCGTCTGCCACAATAAATAAATGTTCGTTTTCTCCAATCTTCTGACCGGAAAAGCTATCTTCATTGGAATTTCTTACTCTCCCAATATCACTGTTCCCGTAAAAAGTTATTTTCATTATATAATTATCGTTTTAATGAGTGTTCTGGTATCCAAATGATATTATATTTTCTTTTAGCATATGTGATTTTGTTTGTCAAATTGGGAATTCTGACGAATATTGAAATCTGTAAGCCTTTGGCAATCATAAAAATTGCAATCACCTTGGATAAAAATTTATAAAAACTATCAATAACTTGAACCGAGGGCTTTGATTTTATTGATTGTCGAAGTGGTTGAAATTGAAGATTTAAACTTGAAAATAATAAGCTGGCCTCCTGCTGTTTCAACTTCATTTTTCCCCACTACTTCGGACGGTAGGTAGTCTCCTCCCTTTATCAGAATATCGATCTTAAATAATTTTTGGATTAATTCAAGCGGAGTATCTTGAGAAAAAGGAATGATAAAGTCAACATATTCAATAGCCTTCAAAACCTCCATTCTCTCTTTGAGTGAAAAGATGGGTCGATTATTACCCTTTATTCTTTTAACCGATTGATCATCATTGATGCCCACAATGAGGAGGTCACCCTTTGATTTGGAAAATTTCAGTAATTCGATGTGGCCGGGATGAAGGATATCAAAAACACCATTGGTAAATACAATTTTTCTATGTTCATGTTTTTTTAATTGCCGGTTTAATTGGGAATGATCTCTGAAAATTTTCATCGTTTCTTTGGTTTGAACGGTCTCACATTGATATTATCCGTAAACTTCCAGTGGTGGGGAATCCGGGTTATTCCAAGATCTCTTAATTTTGATGATACCTTAAATTTATACTGAAAATGGTGATAATCAAAGGGGTAACCGTCCTTTTTGTGCACAGCGAGGTCCAGGAAGTACATTCCATTGATGAGAGGAAGTTCAGGAATTTGTATTTTTACCTTCCCCTTTCCTTCAATGTGATAAGATTTGTAGTTTTCCAGGCCGGTATTCGAGCCATAACAAAGTATTCCTTCTGGATTAAAAATGGCCAATCCAAAAACAAAATCATCCTCTTTTCGCTTTGTGATTACATCAAATTCTATTGTCATTGGTTCTTTAGGTTTATATATATATTTTTCTTTTCCGTCGCGGTTCATAATTTTAACGTTTTTTATCTCTATTTCCCTGGATCCCCATCTGTTTTCAGTGCTTACTTCAGCCGGTTTTTCATCTCGTTTTTCTTCTTTCTCCCCAATATATTGCATGTAGGCATCAACCACTTTGGCCGGATACCCTCTCATTTCAATTTGGCCTTTTTTAAGCCAAATCACCTCGTCACTAATTTTTTCAACTGTGGCCAGATCATGTGAAACAAAAATAATTGTCTTACCTTTCCTCTTGAATTCATAAATTTTATCAATGCATTTGGGTACAAAAAATGCATCGCCAACAGCCAATACTTCATCGATCAGAAGGATATCTGGATCCACATTGATGGCTATGGAGAATCCCAACCTCATGTACATCCCAGAGGAGTATGTCTTTACCGGACTGTTGATGAACTCTTCCAACTCGGAAAATTCGACAATTTTTGAGAGTTTTTCCTGTATCATCTTTTTGGATAATCCCAGGATTATGCCGTTAATAAAAATATTTTCTCTTCCGGAAATTTCAGGATGGAATCCGGCTCCCAATTCAATCAATGCGGAAATTCTTCCCCTGGTGGTGATCTCTCCGGAAGTGGGTCTGGTGATTCCAGCCAGAATCTTTAAAAGTGTACTTTTTCCGGAACCGTTTTCTCCAATAATACTTAAAGTTTTTCCATCTTCAACATTAAAACTAATTCCTTTCAGTGCTTCAAATTTTTCATCTCTTTCTAAATCTGAGAATAAGGTTTTGTTGACCAAAGCACTTTTTATGGTTAAGAATTTATGTTTATGTGAATATTTCTTATAGTATTTGCCAATATTGTTGATGATAATTGGATACATTTCATACCTCTTCAACAATTGTATCTTTGAGTTTATCAAATATTTTGTATCCAAAATAAAAGAGCAAGAAACCCACCAGAACGGTGACTGATAATTTTTTCCAGTGCGGTAGTGATCCATAATAAAAAGCGTATTGATAGGCTTCGATTATATGGGTCATGGGATTTAACCAGAGTAATAGTTTTATCCATCCTCTTCCCGAAACATGCGGTGAATCGAAAGGATATATTATTGGGGTTGAAAAAAACCACAGTGTCATCAGGTTTGAAAGAATATCCTTGATGTCCCGGAAATGAACGGTAAGGGCTGATATAAAGAAACTGAATCCCATGGTGAAAATAAATTGAATAACCATGGCAGCCGGGAGAAATAGAACCCATCCGGTCAGGGGCTTGGCAAAAACAATAAAAAATAGAATTAAGATTGGCAGACCGAGAATAAAATGAACCATATTGGTGAGGACCACCATAATTGGTAAAACTTCGATGGGAAATTTGATTTTTTTTATCAGATTTCCGTAAATTATCAGAACATTGGCTGATTCCAACATGGAGGAAGAAAACCAGGTCCAGGGCAGTATTCCGGTAAAAAGGAATATAGAATAGTATATCGTTTTGCCCTCAAATTGTGGCCATCTGGCTGGCATGATGATACCAAATACGATTGAGTACACCAGCATCAGAAGAAAAGGATTTAGAAAACTCCATAAAAATCCGAAGACAGTTCCTCGGTATCTGGCTTTTAACTCACGGGATACCAGTATAAAAATAAGCTGCCTGTATTTATATAAATTTTTCAGTTTTTCAATCATTTTATTATCCTGTCAGTATCATTTCCATTTCTTTGGTATAAATACCTTTTTCCTTGAAAATAATCAATGGATTAATCTTGTCCGTTGAAACCTTATATTTGGATAATTGTATCAAAAAACGTTCGGGTTTTCCATTTTTAAATGAAAAAACCATCTGAATTCTTTTTAAAGAGAAACCGATTTCGATTGCCATATTTAGCAATTCATTTAATCTGGAATAGGGCAAAATCAAACACATTTGCCCTTCTGGATCCAAAATTGAATATGATTTTTCCAATAGGCTTTGAACGGTAAGATTTACTTCAAATTTGGCGATTCTGATAGCATCATTAGCACTTAATCGTCCCTGGTTTAATTTCATAAAAGGAGGGTTTGAAAAGATCCATTTGATTCCTCTGAAATCCTGGTAAAAATGATTAAAATCTCCATTTAAAGCAGTATAGAATTTTGAGAATTGATTTTTCTGGGCGTTGGTTTCAGATAGGCGGCACAAATCCTCCTGGATTTCCAGTCCGGTGATATGAGAAAATTTTTTTTTATACAATGCCAATATTGAGACTATTCCGCAGCCGGTTCCGATTTCCAGGGCTTCAGCCTTTCTTGGTGAGGGAAGGAAATGAGCCAATATAGGAGAATCAATCGAAAAACGATATCCTTTTTTTTGTTGCAATACAATGACTTTTTTTTTAAAAAAATAATCGACAGTTACATCCACGTGTTTTCGGTTCAATTCTGATAACGATGAAGATATTGTCTGATCAGGTTTAAACAACAATTTTCACTTCGAATTTTTACAATCTGACGGTCACCTGTAAAGATTTTTTGAACTCCCTGCTCGGCTTCTTCACTGCTTAAATGCAGGCAAACCAGCCCCACCGGCTTACCCTGAGTGGCACCTCCGGGACCTGCAATTCCGGTAATGGCCACCCCAATATCAGATTGACACAAACGTCGTATTCCGGTGGCCATTTCCAGGGCTGTTTGTTCGGACACAGCTCCTTTTTTTTCCAGGGTTCCTTTTTTGACCCCCAGAATTTTCATTTTCAACTCATTGGAGTAAGCGATTACGCCACCTAAAAAAACTTCAGAACTGCCCGGTACATTGGTGATCCGGTTTCCCAGACCACCGCCTGTGCAACTTTCTGCGATGCTTAAAGTCAGGTTTCTTGTGGATAATAATTGAATTATGTGTTCTTCAAAGGTGATATCTTTTTCAGTGATAAAATAATCAGCCAGCCTTGTTTTTATTTTTTCAGCCAGTTGATCGGTGATTGCTTTGTTTTCTTCCGGAGATTTTTTAGATCTTCCCAGTAAATGAATTTCAATGAATCCTGGAGAAGCCAGAATGGTTGTATGGGGATTTTTATATTTCCTATACAGGTCCGCAATCATGGAGTCGGTTTCAGATTCGGTAATTCCGGCAAATTTCAAACTTCTACTGGCCATGAGAAAATTGGACAAGGGTGCGATTTTCCTGGCGAAGATATCCTCAAACATAGGTTGCATTTCTCTGGGAGGACCCGGAAGTAATAAAACTTTACAATCCTTTTCATCAAGGTATTGCCCCGGTGCGGTTCCCACTGAATTGGGAAGTACTTCGGCCCCTTCAATAACGAATGCCTGACGGGTATTGATGTCGGGCATTTTAATTCCTCTTTTTTGGAAGACAGCTCTGATGCCACTGACAATTTCTTCCTTAAAGGTTAATTTTTTTTTCAAGGCATTGGCAGTTCCTTCCCGGGTGATATCATCTTCAGTAGGTCCAAGGCCGCCGGTAACGATCACCAGTTGTGCACGTTTACAGGCATTTTTGATTGTCCAGGATAAATTTTCAAGGTTGTCGCCGACCGTTATCTTCATATCCATCAAAATACCCTTTTCTCTCAATTTTCTTGATATAAAGAGAGAATTGGTATCAATGCGGTCCAGTTCCAGTAATTCACTTCCCACTGCAATAAATATGGCTCTCATGTTTTTTTCCTGGACACAGGTCGTTAATCTGAGATCATTCTATTTTAAAACATCAATTTGGTCAAGGTAAAGATAGAGATTGAAATTATTCTGTCAGTAAATAGGTGGTGAATGAGGCCAGCCAGTGCACAAAAAATCTTGACATTGTTGGTTTATTTAATTATATTTTACGAAAAGAGGAATGGAGAAAATAAAAAGTCCACTTGATTATTTGGATATTAGAAATGAATAAAATTGGTTTATCTGTAAGAATAATATTTTTTAGATCAAAAAATAAAAAAGATAGATATATACTCCCGAATTGGGACTATATCTACCTTTTCAGAAAGATATAGAAGAAATATGTCTACTTGTAGACATACACATACGTTATCGGTAAGATTTGGGAGGAGTTCTGGAGATAATTATGATATATGTACAAGTAATTTATCAAGATGAAAAAGATGTGCGAAGTCTGCGGGTTTTAAGATCAGCTTGCTATTTGAGCAACATATACTTTGTTGTAAAAAGGTGAAAGTGATGTGTAAATTAATTATAAGCAAATAACAAATAATAGCTTTATAAGGAGGAAAACAATATGGCGCCAACCGGTAATAACTCAAACACCTATAATCAATCGATTCAAA
>DAOVIP010000212.1 GCA_030671465.1 Candidatus Aminicenantota bacterium
TGATTTCTTCAACCTTTATTTGCATCACCTTCTCCTATTCGAACCAAGGATTCCGGTATCGAGATCTCTGCCAACACTTCTCGGAATTTTTTTAAATTCCCTTCAATTGAAAAATCAAAATAGGTCGATCCTCTCTTAATTTTTATTCCCCCGATTAAAGACGGATCGGGCTGATTTTCGATAACGATCTTCTTTTGGAATGATTTTTCAAGCTGTTGGATCAATTCGTTTTGCTGCCGGTCATCCAATGGAATGGCCGAGAGTACTGTTATTTTTTCGATGCCCTTTTTCTCAAACCAGAAATCCTCCAGAAAATCCACAATTTGATCCAGGAACATCATTCGGTTCTCTTCGATCAGGGCCAATAAGAAATTATGGGTTTTCGGATTCAGGTTCAATCGATCGCTAATGGATTCCAGCAGTTCCCGTTTTTGTTTCTTGGACAACATTGGGGTCTCCATACTGGATTTGAAATTGAGGTCCTTGGCCAGCAATTCAGCCAAAAAGACCAGCTGTCCGTTGATTTCCCGGTATTCGCCTTCATCATGAACGGATTCTGCCATGGCCTTGGCATATCTTTTGGCAACCGTGTTTTCTTTCATGCCTCTCCCGGTTCTGATTTTTCCTCACGCTTTGCGATGCCAGCTACCTTTTCAATGTTCCGATCAATCATCTGGCGGTGTTTGGCTTCATCCATTTGAGATGCAATATCCTTTTTGAAATGCTCTATGGTCATCTGGGCAATTCGGGCCTTCAAATCCTTCATCGATGATTCAACCCGGTTCTTGATTTCCGTCTCGGTTATTTGAAGAATGCGCTGTGATTCCTGGGCACCTAATTTTTCAATCTTGCTCTTTTCCTCTTCGCCTTTTGAACGGGCCAACCGCTGCATGTCTTTGACTTCATCCTGAACTTGATCCAGGCGCTGCTTGATTTTCTCAAATTGTTCCTCGGAAAGTGCGACCTTTGTTTCCCTTTCAATAATGTCCGTTTTGATGTCAATGCTCTTCTGGGTGAGTAATTTGATGAGGGGTTTTCGTAAAAAGAAGATTAAGGCCCCGAATAGGATGGTGGAATTTAAAATGGAACCGATGAAACGGCCCCAGTCAAAGTGGTGGGAATCATGACCTTCTGAACTGGCAGGCAACAAGAATACCATCAACAGGAAAAGGAACAGGAAAACGTTGACTCTTTCACTCATAAAAATGTGTCTCTGACTTTTTTGCTAAACAATTCAATTTCATTGGACAGGTATTTCTCAGCCCGGCTGATTTCTACATCAAGCTGCTTCATTTTTTCGCCAAACAGGGATTTGGATTTTTTCCGGGTTTCAATGACAACCTGATCCCGAACCGCTTCGCCCTTCTGAATTAACTCCTCCTGCAGGCGCATGGATTCTTTTCTGGATTCATTGAGTATTTTTTCGATGTCCTGGGTTTTTTCTTCTATCTCCGCAGTCATGGATTCCAGTTTCCGGGAATCCTGGCTGATTTTATTTTCCCTCTCATCGATAATCTTTCCCACCGGTTTAAAATAGATTTTATTCAGAATCTTCACCAGCAGCGAGATTAAAATGATTACCACCAAGATAGAAGCATCCAAATTGAGCATAATAATATTTATCACATCAAGGCTTTAAAATCAAGGTAAATTTATGTCTGTTGGCACCTTTGCCCCGGTTAGTTTTTGATGAAGCCAGGATCAGGTGATTTTTTGGAGTTTTTTAACCATCTCGATACCGTCACGGGCATAGTGGACATTGGCCCGGTCAGCTAACTTCTGGTTGACCACTGCGCCACCGATAAATATTTTTATGGATTTTAGTTTGTCCTGGTGCTTGATCAATTCCACTGTGGACAACATTACCGGAATTGTGGTGGTCATCAGGGTAGATAATCCAATGACATCAACCTGATTCTGTTCAGCCTTTGATATGATCAACTCCGGGGCCACATCCTTGCCCAGATCAAATACCGTATAATTAAAACTTTCCAGTATACTCACGATGATGTTTTTGCCAATATCATGAATATCCCCTTTGACCGTTGCCAGCAGTATTCTGGTTCCCCTGGATTCAGCATGCCGGGGTAGCTTCTTTTTTATTTCCGGTAAAATGGCCTTGACCGCATCGGCTGAGGCAATGAGCTGGGGAAGAAATAATTCCTTGCGGTGATACCGCCTGCCTACTTCATCCATGGCCGGGATGACGAAGTCGTTGATCACCTGAAGGGGATTTTTTTCTGCCAGTAGCCCGGTAATGTTTTCCCGGGCACTATCGCCGTCTCCATCCAAAATATTTTCATACAGATCATGGCTGCCCTCATGAACCTGATCAACCACACGCTTTTCGACTGTTGAAAATGTATCCGTGAATATAGTCAGCTCTTTTCTGGATCCGGTTTTTAAAAAATTCAGGGTCAGCAAATGGTTTCGGATGGATTCATGCAGGGGGTTGGCAATCACCATATCCAGCCCCTTGGACACGGCCATGGATAAATAAACCGCATTGACCAGCTCGCGGTTGGGCAACCCGAAGGAAATATTGGATAAACCGATAATGGTCCGGTTTTCCGGAAACTCCCTTTTCAAACCCTCCAGGGTATTCAGGGTTACATCGACTTTTTTAATCTCAGCACCGGCACTAAGTACCAGCGGATCAAAAATAATATTTTTCATGGGAATGCCATATTCCTTTGCCCGCGCAACCGTATTCCTGGCAATGGCAAGTCGCTTTTCAGGGGAGTCGGAGATACCGTCTTCATCGATCAGGGCAGCGATAAAGGCCATATTATACTTCCTGGCCAAAGGCAGCAATTGGTCCTGGGAGTGTTTCTCCCCGGAAATGGAGTTGATCACCCCTTTTCCTGCATAGAGCTGGCAAAAAATCTCCACATATTTAGGATCAGTGGTGTCAATAACCAGGGGAATGTTCACCATGTTCTGAACACTCTTGATGATGTTTTTGACCACTTGAAGATCAACATCGTGGATATTGAGATTGATATCCAGAGCATTGCTCCCCAGCTTTTCCTGCTCGCGGGCATCATACTTAACCGTGGTCAATTTGCCACCCAAAATTTCCCGTCTCAATTTTTTTCTTCCGGTGGGATTAATCCTCTCTCCCACCAGAAAGACCCTGTCGGTTGATACCGTGATCATATTGTTACGAGTGGAAAGGAAAAGATCATCCTGAACCTGTCGTTTTAAAACCGGCTTGCCTTTAAACCTGCTGGAAAGCTGGTGGGTAAAATCAGGATTTGATCCGCAGCAGGAACCGATCACCGAAACCCCCAGTCCGTAGATATCTTCCATGAAATCGGCAAACTCCACAGGTTTGACCTTGAAAACCGTTTTCCCCTTTTCCATGACCGGCATTCCGGCATTGGGCTGGCACAATATCGGCAGGGTTGAATAACGGGTGATTTTTTCCATAACCATCTTCATATTTTCCAGGGAATTTCCGCAGTTAGCTCCCACAGCGGTCAGGTCAACAAAATCAGAGGTTACGGCAAATACCCGGCCATCGGTTCCGGAAATACTCAAGTCATCATTGGGAAAACTCATGCAGGCCACCACCGGTATCTTCACCGCTGACAGGGCACCCACAACCGCTGCCCTGAATTCCTGGATCTCGGTAATGGTTTCGATCAGTATGAAATCAACCCCGGCTGCCTCCAGAATGGCTGCCTGCTGGGAAAAGGTTGCCAGGGCCCGGGCAAAATCGAGCTCACCCAGCGGATCAATCAGTTTACCGCAGGGTCCGATATTACCGGCCACCCATACCGGGTATTTTTCCGCCACCTTCCGGGCAATGCCTGCTGCCGCCCGGTTGATCTTCTCCATGTTTTTTCCCAAAGAGACCTCTTTGAGTTTCAGTTCCGATGCCCCGAAGGTGTTGGTGGTGATAAAATCCGCTCCGCTCCGGGCATACTCCTCCTGAACCTCAAAGATTAATTCCGGTTTCGAGAGGTTCAATTCATCCGGAATAAAGGGCGGATTGATCCTGGTTTCCAGTAACGCCCCCATGCTCCCATCCCCGATGATCACCTGTTTGCCCAGAATATCTTTGAGTTTTTTCATACCCGCTCTCCAAAAAACCCATTATAGCCGAAACTGAACCCCCAAGCAACCGGATGAGAGAACAGAAATTATCTGTAGGGGTTCAATATCTTGAACCCAGATTTTTATATCAGAGAGAGAAACCTTTCCCCCAAAAAGTGTAAAAGCGGTCAGTTGCAGCACCTTGTTCTGAATCGTTGCCTCTATTCTACTTCTTCAACTTCTTGGCTAGATATACTCGGAGCGGGCACTGGCACAAGTAACCAGATCCAAAA
>DAOVIP010000029.1 GCA_030671465.1 Candidatus Aminicenantota bacterium
AGCGGGTTAATGATTTCAACAATGACATTCTTCAGCACATCGAATATCTCTTCCAGGTTGTAAGAATGTGAAATGGCCTTACCCAGTTCAATCAAACGGGCTTTCTCACTGATTTCCTGGGTCACTTTTTTAAACAGCAGGGCATTCTGTAGGGGAATGTAAATAAAATTTGCAATGTATTCCAGCACTTCCCGGTCCTTGTCACTGAAATTTCCCTGTCTTTTGTTTATGGCCTCGATAATCCCCAGGAGTTTCCCTTCCATATGGACGGGCACACCAACTATGGAACAGGTTTTAAAATCGGTCCGCCTGTCGGTTGTGGATGTAAACCGGGGATCGCTGGCACAATCATTGATAATGACACTGGTAACATTTTCGGCGATCCAGCCCACCACACCCTCGCCTTTTTTCATAACGATCTGCTTGAGTGCTTTCTGCCGATCTCCGGTCACTATCTCGAAATATAACTCCTCTTTAGTTGGATTATAGATAAAAATGGATGATTCCTCACAATCCAGGTATAATTTTACCTTTTCGGCAATTTTTTGCAGCAAGGAATGCAAATTGATTTCAGAATACAATTCAAAAAAATCGTCCCGAAACTGAATTAACTTATCTTTCATAAAAATCCTTCCCGGTCCCGATCAACTGACCGGTCATCCGCATCTCTGATATTTTAACCCAAATACTTTTTTTTTCCAACCATTTCAGCATCTCAAGTTTTACATTTCAAATAATATATTATATATTTGGATATGAATAAATTTTCCGATGACAATCTTTGCTTTGTCTGCGGGGAAAACAATCCCCATGGACTCCAATTTCAATTCGAATATCTTGAGAAACTGGATCAGGGCAGTGTGGAAATCAATTTTCCGGAAAAATACCAGGGCTGGCAAGGCGTGGTTCATGGCGGCTTGATCTCAACTGTACTGGATGAAGTGATGGTTAAAGCCACCGGCTTTAGAAATCTGATTTGTGTGACTGCCGAGCTGCTGGTTAAATTCAAAAAACCGGCATTCACCAATACCCCCTACCGGGCAACCGGAACCATCCTGGAAATCAAGCGGAAACTGGTATTCACCGAAGGATTTCTCCTGGACCGGGAAAACAATATCATTGCCTCGGCCCGGGGAAAATTTTTTGTGGTGGGCGACAAGCACAATACGGGTTCATGAAAACCATCACTTTCGAAATGAAATCACTGCTGAGAATATCCCTGTATCTAACCGAATATCCGGAACTCACATCCAAACGAAAATTCGTGGAAAAGGGAATTGCCATCCTAAGGCAATACACCCCTAAAATTTTGAAATACCTCTCCCACCAGCAGGTACTGTCCAACCTGGGCCAATTTAAAATCAGGATTATCACCGAAGATAAAAAGGATCTCCGGAAAGTCAGACAGGTATTCAAGCTTTGGATTCAAAAGGAAAAATCCAAAAGAATCATTTGCCTGATCATTGAAGCCATTCTCATCCCTTTTACCGCGGTGCTGGCCATTCTTCCCGGCCCCAATTTTTTCTTTTACGTCCCGGCGCTTTTATTTTACTACCATCTAATGTCTTTTCTGGGACTGAAAAAAGTCGATGTGGACCGTCTGAATATTGAAATCCTCGCCTCTGAGATTTGAAACGGAAGGTCCTCTGACTGGATTTGAATGGAGAGGCGGCGACCGGATTCGAACCGATGAATAGCGATTTTGCAGACCGCTGCCTTACCACTTGGCTACGCCGCCAAAAATGGAGCGGGAAACGGGATTTGAACCCGCGACATCAACCTTGGCAAGGTTGCGCTCTACCATTGAGCTATTCCCGCATCAATTGGCTCCCCGGCAGGGATTCGAACCCCGAACCTAGTGGTTAACAGCCACCCGCTCTGCCGATTGAGCTACCGAGGAAACCATAGTAGTTATTAATATCAAAAAATGACAATTTTGTCAATCAGGGTTAAGAATAAAACTCAACGTTTCGATTTTACCGCCTCCAGCTTGCTATGCATCGAAATTTGTTTATCCCGACGGTCATCAATGGAAATCCGGGTGGATACCCTCTGGACTCCTTTTGAAAAAGGAACTTCATGCATCTCCCTGATGATCCCGAGCACCTCATCCAGGTCTCCTTCCAGAATGGTGGACATCGGGGTTAACAGAGATTTTATATGGCTGTATTTCGACAATACCCTTTCAACTTCCGCCACATAAGCGCTTAAGGATGGTGACGAGGTTCCCAGAGGTACGATTGTGACTTCAGCTATAATTGGATTCATGGTTACTCCTTATCATTTAAACTTCCTGGTTAAATTATAGAACAAAATGTCAAACCCGACAACACCCGGGGTAAAAACCGCTTTAACCTAAAATGATAGCAAAATTAAAAAATGCATTTTTTTTATTGAATTTTTAAAATGAATCCTATATATTAGAAAAGAGGTGAAATAATGGATAATTATGAAATTTACAAAGACTATATTTTATTCAAACAACTTCACAATGATTTCAGCGGAAAGAATTTCCGGGGCGGTGAAATTGAAAACAACCGACCGATCAATCACAAGCTTTTAACCGATGTGCATCCCTTTTTATTTAAAGATAAAAATATCTGGAATCGGATCAACATTCTGCTGGAAGGCGTTTCCAAATCAAAAATCCCCCATTTGTATTCTCCTGAAAAAATTATCCAGGAAGATGACCGGACATTGCTGGTATTCCCGTATATCAAAGGAAAAACCCTTGAACAGATCCTGGATGATTCGGAAAAGGGCGATAACCCGATTAACTTTGACCTGGCCTTCTCCATTGTTCTGTCTATTGCCGAATTAATCGATGTCGGTAGTTCAATTGTAGTGAGTGGAAAAAAATCATTTCACGGGTTTTTGACCCCGGATAATATTCTGGTCGATTATGATGGAAACATTTTGTTGAAAAATTACGGTATATGCCCCTATATTGAGAATGATGATACGGTTTACGAAGAACTGGTCAAGAGATACGGTTCCTTGCTCACCCCTGAATTTATCAGAAGGGAGAAAATTGTTTCTCAATCAGACATCTACCACCTGGGATTCATACTTTTCAGGATATTAACCGGAAAATACTTCTCCTATTCCGAAGGAGAAGATTTCGAAACAAAATTTACCAATCTGAGTTTCAAATTCGATATCCCATCCACTGACAAGGATTTCTTAACCAATCTCATCAATTTCTTCAAAAGAACCCTCAATCCGGATCCCATGAAGCGATTTTCCTTTATCAGGGAGTTCAAGGACTATATCACAAATTACTTCCACGTTGAAGAATTGTCCTCCATTACCTTTAACCTGGCCTATTTCATGAATTCACTGTATGCCGATGCCTCGGCCAATGATGAGAAAGAACTGTCTCAGGAACTGTCCTATATCATTCCCGAAGAAAAGGAAGAAGAAAAAATAGAAGAACCGGTGACTCGCGAGCCCCAGCCCCGGGTTATCGACAGCATGCTGACCGAATTAGAAGAAGAAAAAGCCAAACCTAAGCGTAAGGCATTTATCCCGATCATTGTTGCCGTACTGGTGGTGATTGTCGGTGTGGCCGGCTTTCTGTATATCAATCAGCAAAAGGAAGCCGAACAGGCTCGCCAGGAAACCATTCAGGAGCAAAAGAAATTGGAAGAAAGACAGGCCCAGATCGAACGAGAATACCTGGAAAGACTCAAATCCCTGGAGGAAAAAATCACTACCACCGAAATAGAACAGCTAACCAAGGATGATGAAATCACCAGGTTACAGGAATGGAAAGCCGAACAGGAAAAAATTGCCCGGGATAAATTGAAAGCAGCCGAAGTAGTTAAAAAACAGAAAGAAGAAGCCGATCAAAAGAACAAAGATGAAGCCGATCAAAAGAAAAAAGATGAGGCTGAACAAAAGAAAAAAGATGAGGCTGAACAAAAGAAAAAAGATGAACTGGAAAAAAAACAAAGAGAAGAAGCCCTTAAAAAACCAAATGAAGGTGATTTGATCCCGATCACCATGCTTACCCGGGAACCGGAAAAACTGGAAGGTAAGAATCCCAAATTTTCACCCTTCATGAGGAAAAAATATAAAGGTAAGGAAATGACGGTTCGCTCTTCGCTGTTGATCGATGAAAACGGCAATGTATCGAAGGTTAAGATCCTGGGTGATATACCGGCGGATATCAAGGCCACCATCATCATGAGCATTGGCAGCTGGAAATACAGCCCGGGCGAAAAAAACCGGGTCAAGGTGAAAGTTTGGATTCAGGTTCCCATGAAAATTTCTTTTTAAAAGATCTGACAGAATCTTTTTTTCTATTATATCATTTCGGATAAGGACGGATTTTACCGTATTGTTTAGTGCAAATTTTTTATGAAATAAAACAATGAGAATTTTAAAGAATCTTTTTTATGGAACAATAATTGGTGTAGCCAACATCATTCCCGGTGTTTCCGGGGGGACAATGGCGCTGGTACTGGGTTTTTATAAACGCCTTATTATTTCAATTCACAACATTTCTCCGAGAACAATAATCATATTTTTAAAAGTATTTACTTTTAAAAAAGAGAATGTTGAAAAATTCAAAGATGAAGTAAAGCGAATAGAATTGATATTTCTGGTTACAATCACTACTGGCGCCCTTATTGCTGTTGTGGTTCTGTCAGAATTAATGATTTATTTATTAAATAATTTTCATGATCCCACATATGGATTTTTCTTCGGATTGGTGCTGGTTTCAGTGATTGCTCCTTATAAAATAATAAATAAAAAAACAATAAGCTGTTTTTTGGTTTTTCTCATTGCCGTTATGGTCATACTTGCTGTTTCTTTTTCTGTTTCAGGAGAGACATTGCTAAAAGAAGCACAAATAAAGCATGAAATAAAAATGAAAAAAGCCAATATCCAGACTGACGAAATTGAAAAAGAAAATAATAAATTTAACATTCTTAAATTATCATATTTCTTTCTCCTGGGAGCAGTTGCTATTTCTACCATGATTCTGCCGGGGGTCAGCGGATCTTTTCTCTTATTATTGATGGGAGGATATTTTACAATTTTAAAAGCAATCACCAACCGTAATTACATAATATTAATTATATTTTCTGCCGGTTGTCTGGTTGGAATTGCGATTTTTAGCCGTTTTTTAAATTTTTTATTAAAACGATGGCACAATCAGACAATGAGTTTTCTTGTCGGGCTGGTGATTGGATCCCTATGGATAATATGGCCGTTTAAGACATCAGCAAAAGTAGGAGATGAGATCATCTATTTGACCAACAGAATTCCCAATGCCATTGGAACCAATGAAATATATACATTTCTTACCACTTTGTTAGGGATAGGAATAGTAGCTGCCATCCTGATTATTGAATCAAAAAAGAAATTTGAAGACAGTTAGAATAATTATTCAAACAGTCCGGTTATTGTTTTCAAGTGTTTCTTTGAATTTAAATCGTAATGAATCGTACTCAAGGATATACACCCATTCTTTGTGGCCCATATATCAGTTCCTTCTTTACCGTGATAGGCTGGAGTTCCGGTACCAATCCAGTAATATTTCTTACCCCGGGGATCTTTCTTTTCTATGATCTCGGGCTTATATCTTTTATAACCCAGAGAAGTGACCAGGATCTTCCCATTGTTCTTAAAGGGGATATTCACATTATATACCACAGGATTATTTTTAATATTAAAAAGTTTTTTTAAAATTTCTTCGGTTATTTCAGTTCCATTTTTCACATCAAAGAGTAAACTGCCATCACTTTGTTGACCGGGAATGAGAGAAACTGCCATGGAGGGAATTCCATATAAAAATCCTGCAAAGGCCCCGCCAACCGTGCCGGAAAAATAAATATCCTCGGACAGGTTTTCTCCCAAATTCATCCCCGAAATAATGAAATCGGGGCGATCGGGCAAAATTTTCTGAATCGCCATATTCACACAGTCGATCGGAGTACCGTCAATGGCATATATTCTTTTTTCTTTCCTTTCGATTCGCAGGGGGCGGTTCAGGGTCAGGGCCATGCTAATGGCACTCCTCTCCCGGTCAGGGGCCACAATATACACCTCAAATTTTTTAGAAAGACGGTCTTTCAGAGCAGTAATTCCCTTTGATAAACAACCATCGTCGTTGGTCAACAATAAGGTTTTCATTTTACTTCAGAATGATAATTCTTTACCACTTTCCGGATTCACACTTCATCAACTGTTGTTTAAAAATATGGATTAGAAAGAATGGTCGGGACGAGTGGATTCGAACCACCGACCACACGCACCCCAAGCGTGTACGCTACCAGACTGCGCCACGTCCCGAACAATGTTATCTTTTATCATTTTTATCAAGTATTGTCAATATTTCTTTCAATTGATTCTTGATGGATTTCAATTTATCACTTTTTATTTCCCTGGCAGGAATACCGGAGAACGAGTCTGGATGTAACTGGAATTCATTCTTCATTACCGTTTTAACCTGGTCTTTTTCCATCTTTTCAATGATCAACAACTGTTTAATTTTCAACAGCAATTCCAGGTCCCTGCGGGTATAAAATTTTTCCCCGATATTATTCACCACCGGACTGAATCCACCGAACTCCTTTTCCCAGTAATCAATAACCTTTCCATCCAGACGAGTAATATTGATGACTTCCTTTTTTTTAAAGGTTAGTTTATCCGGAAGTTGAAAATCCATCATTTGCCTGCAATTATGTTCATATTATACACTATTTTTTTAAAACTTTGTGGCCGGAAGGATCAAAAACTGAAATTTCTGTGCATCATCCCCAAAGAAGGCCTGTAGGTTATTTTCTTAAGACCGAGGAAATGAAATAATGCAGGAATACCATGATCAACAGCACCAATCAGAACGTAATCCGGTGCCAGAGCGGATCTACTGCCGTGATCTTCAGAATCTCGATATAAAGAATGGGAAACCCGATTGACAGTAGAATATACACCCTTAAGAGAAAATGCTGTTCACCCCTTTTTATAAAAATAATGGAAGCCCAGCCAATGGCCGTACAGATGACCAGCATCAAGGTGGTAAAATCTTCGGATTTCCAGGAAGAACGAAAAGCAAGTACATAAACCAGACCGGAAACCACTGAAAACAGCCAGGGATACAGAAAGATGGATTTTACTTTCATTTGATAATATTGTATTTTTATTGATGCGGGTTGTCAATAACCCGGCCCATTTTTCAAAGACTTAAGATCATTTGTTTTGTAGTGACTTTATGGCCGATTCACCGGCAATCCTGACATTGATATTCTCATCATCCTTTAATACTTCCAGATATTCAATGGCCGTGGTATCCCCCAATTTTGATAGTGATTCCGCTGCCCCTATCCGGATATCAGGAGAATACCGATCCTGCAGGGCATTGATCAGGGGCTTTATTGCCTTTTTTTCTCCTATCAATCCCAGGGCAATGGCTGCGTTTTTCCGGATCTGCCACCATTTGCGTCTGGTTTCCAGAACTTGAATCAATACATCACCAGCAGAGGGATCGCCGATCTCCCCCAATGCTTTTGCGGCACTGGCTGCCCCCAGGCTTTCTCCCCGGAGCAGCAACCGCATCAGGGGCTGCAGGGCATGCCCGATAATATAACCTTCAAGTTTTGAAGACATGGCGATCCTTCCCAAGGAATCCGCCGCATGATCCCTCACATTTTGATTCCCATCATCCAGCAATCCGATTAGTACATCAACTGTTCTTTGGCTGGTTTTTTTTCCAAAATCGCCAAGATAGCTGGTTGCCATCCAGCGGTTATAATCATTGTTTGATTTGGATTCAATAACCTCAACAAGGCTGTCTTGATCTTTCTCTCTTATCATTTTATCAAAAAAACCCAATGCTATTACCTGCTCTAAATTCAAACCCGGAATTCATTCAGGTGTCCATCCCGAATACCGGGAAAGTTCATTTATAACAAAAGAAAAACATTTTTTCAATCCATTACTTCTATCTTGGATTATAAACAGGGATATTATTTCTGTTCGATTTTGTTCAGGATATCCATTTTTATTTTGAATTTTTTCTGCTCTTGCAAAGCCTGATCCAGTTCTTCAGGTGAAATCCCACCCTGCGGAGCTGACTGAATCCTACGGGTTAACTCCTGGTACCGGGATTCAATTTCAGCTTTATTCATATCTTCTTCCCTTTCAACCTGGTCGCTGATAATGATAATTTTATTTTCCATATTTTTTATGAAACCATCCTGAATAAAAAGGTAGTGTTTAACCCCCTGAGTATCCCGATAGGCAATTTCACCGGTACTTAAAATCGACACGTAAGGAAGGTGATGCTCCAGAATACCGGCTTCACCATAGTAGGCTGGAATATACAATTCAGTAATATTGGCCTTGACCACCACATCGGTAGAGGTGATGATTTCCAGTTCAATGTTTTCCGACAATCCGCTACTCCATTTTTTTGGCATTGGCAATGGCATCCTGAATACCACCGCACATATAGAAAGCCTGCTCAGGGAGATCATCGTATTTGCCATCAACCAGTTCCCTGAAACTTTTAATGGTATCCTCCAGTTTCACATACTTTCCTTCCATGCCGGTAAATTCGGCTGCCACAAAAAAAGGTTGAGAAAAGAACTTCTGGATTTTTCGAGCCCGGCTGACAATCACCTTGTCCTCATCGGAAAGTTCTTCCATACCCAGTATAGCAATGATATCCCTAAGGTCCTTGTAACGCTGGAGAATCTCTTTTACCTTGCGGGCTACCTGGTAGTGATCCTCTCCGACAATTCGGGGATCCAGTATCCTGGAATAAGATGAAAGCGGATCTACAGCTGGATAGATGGCCATCTCGGTTAGTTGCCGTGAAAGATTGGTGGTGGCATCCAGATGGGCAAAAGTGGTGGCCGGAGCCGGATCGGTATAATCATCGGCCGGAACATAAATGGCCTGAACCGAGGTAATGGAACCCTTTTTGGTAGAAGTAATCCGTTCCTGCAAATCACCCATTTCCGAAGCCAGGTTGGGCTGATAACCCACGGCCGAGGGCATTCGACCCAGCAGGGCAGACACCTCGGAACCGGCCTGGGTAAACCGGAAGATATTGTCGATAAACAACAACACATCCTGGCCTTCTTCATCCCTGAAATACTCGGCTACGGTCAGCCCGCTGAGTGCCACCCGCAAACGCGCACCCGGCGGTTCTGTCATCTGACCGTAAATCAGGGCAGTCTTCTTGATCACACCGGATTCTTTCATTTCCAGCCAGAGATCATTCCCCTCTCTGGTCCGTTCCCCCACCCCGGAGAAAACCGAAAAACCGCCATGCTCTTTGGCCACATTATTGATCAATTCCATGATCAAGACGGTTTTTCCCACTCCGGCACCGCCGAACAATCCGATTTTACCACCCTTTAGATAGGGATCCAGCAGATCAATAACTTTAATGCCGGTTTCAAACAGCTCTAACCGGGTATCCTGTTCTTCCAGTGAAGGAGCCTGTCTGTGGATGGGATGACGCTTCTGAGTTTTGATCTCGCCCATTTTATCCACGGGTTCACCAATGACATTCAATATCCGTCCCAGGACCTCTCTGCCCACCGGCATGGTAATGGGTTCACCCGTATCGATGACCTTCATTCCCCGGACCAGTCCATCAGTCGGATGCATGGAAACCGTTCTGACCCGGTTCTCACCCATATGGTATTGAACCTCAGTGGTAATATTGATGGGATCAGAACTCTCGAACCCATCGGAAACCACTTTCAGGGCATTGTAGATATCAGGCAATTCACCTTCGGGAAACTCAACATCAATGACCGGCCCGATGACTTCGATCACTTTGCCTGTGCTGTGATTGTTTATTTTTTCAATACTCATATTTCCTCCTATATCCTCAAGGCTTCGGTTGCGGTTATGATTTCCAGCAATTCTTTGGTGATGGCTGACTGCCTGGCTTTATTCAGAATCATGGTCAAATCCCGGATCATATCACCGGCATTCCGGGTGGCCATATCCATGGCAATCATTCTGGCGGCATGTTCGGAAGCCTCGGATTCACGCAACAAGCGATAAATATATGAATTCAGGTATTTGGGCAGTAAGAATTGAAAAATCTCAGCTGGATCCGGTTCAAAAATATATTCAACTTCTTTCTCTTCTGTCCCCTGGGTTTCCCACTCAATGGGAATGGGAAAAAGTCTTTTTATGGCGGGTTCCTGCCTGCCGGCAGAAAGAAATTCAGTATAGACAATCTCAATTTTTCTTATGTTTTCTTTTTGATACAGCTCCTGGAGAAATGTGGAAAACTCAAGTACCTTTTCATAGGTCAATTTTGACATCATTGACCGGAAGTTTTTGCTAACCTGATATTCTTTTTTCTGGAAATAACGAAAGGCTTTGTTACCGGCCACAATG
>DAOVIP010000291.1 GCA_030671465.1 Candidatus Aminicenantota bacterium
AGGAACAATGATTTGAAAAACACATGGGCCCCGAAAGCCACCGTGATCAGACTGAATAACTCAAAAAGAATCCAGCCGATAAAAACACCCCCCAGAAGGCCGATGGATGCGCTCCATAAATTTTTCAGTTCGGTATTTTTAATCTTTATGGCTAAAACCGAAAGGGTCAGGGCAAAAAGAGCGCCCAAAATAGCACCGGTCAGGTGCGAGGTGCCGGGAAAGGGCGGATAATTATAGCCGATCAGGGTAAATATAGCCACAAAAATTAATTTATAAAAGTAAATAATCATGGTTCTCCTCCGTAAAATTCGTTTGATATATTTTACCAGATTTTAAAATAAATATCCAGTCGATATTGTTAAATATTAATTAAAGATTTTACGCCTTTTAACCTTTTTTTCCGAAAACCCGGGCAATGCCAATACTCAACAAATAAAGCAATATGGTGGGTATGGCAAAAATCGACTGATTAACGATATCCGGGGTCGGAGTCAAAATAGCGGCAATAACAAAGATCAATACCACGGCGTATTTAAAATATTTGATGAGAAATTTTGAGGTAACCAGTCCCAGCTTGGAAAGCAAAAAAACCATGACCGGTAGTTCGAACATCAGGGCCAGGCCCAGAAGCACCGTCAATATCAGAGAAAAGTATTCCTTAATTTTAATCAGCTGCTGAAAATCCTGGCCAAAACCCAGCAGAAACTTGCAGTACATGGGAAACACAATATAATAAGCGAAGGACCCGCCAAGAAAAAAGAAGAGAGTGGCCATGATAATGAATGGTAATACATACTTTTTCTCCTTGGCATACAATCCGGGTGAGATGAAAAGCCACAGCTGATAAAATATGAAGGGAGAGCCCAGAAATAGGGCCGAGATAAAGGACATCTTGATGTACATCATGATGGGTTCGGTCAGGGAGGTATAGATGAGTTTATCGTCCAGGTACTGTAGAATGGGAAGGGATAACCAGTTGTAAATTTCTTCCCGGAAATGCCAGGAAATCAGAAAGAATATCAATAAAAAAAATATAGCATGAATAATCCGCTTGCGAAAGTCTCCCAAATGTTCAAGGAATGACATTTCATTGGGAGTTTTTTTCACTTTTTCTTTTTGGGCCTAGTGGATTTGGTGGTTTGAGTTTTCTTTTTGGGTTCTGATAAAAGGATGTCTTCATCCAGCTTAAGCTGGGTGGCGGATTTGATTTCATCCAGATCATGTTTGATTTCCTTTAGATCTTCGGTCACACCTATATCTCCCAGTTCATCTTCAATGGTCGATTTGGCATCATTGACGGTTTTTTTGAATTCCCGGATGGCCTTGCCTAAAAATTTGGCAAACTCCGGAAGTTTTTTGGGACCGAACAACAACAGGACTACCATAAAAATAAGCATCAATTCCGGGAAACCAATCGGTCCAAACATTTAACCACAACCTGTCAGCCGGGAACGGATATCTCCTACCCGGATCACCGGTACCCATTTATGTAATAAGGGGGGATTCATTCTGTTTTTCATCAGCTGAATGGTATCACAAAAGCTTTTGAAAATCAATCAACCTATTCATGTAGGAAAATACCTGATAAGACTCTGGTTCTATTCCTTTATGAAAATCCCTTTTTTAAGACGGCCAAAACCATCAAAGGCACGGCCGGAGGAAAACATCAATACCAGGTAAGTAGAGACCGTGGAGGTCACAAAGATGGCCACCATGATCATGATCTGGTACTGAATAGCCACCAGGGGTGAAGCTCCGCCCAGAATCTGGCCGGTCATCATGCCGGGCAGAGACACCAGTCCCATGGTGGCCACGGTAGCAATATAGGGGGATATGGCTGCTTTTATGGCTTCAGCCATGAATGGCTTCAGGGCTTCACTGACCGATGCTCCCATGGAAATATAGAAAATGTATTCATCCTGCCTCTTGGAAATCGAGTGGTAAAACCGGTCCAGGGAGATGATATTTCCACGGAGGATATTGCCCAGAATCATCCCGCCCAGTGGAATAAGATACCTGGCCGAAAACAGGACCCGGATATCGAAGAGTATGAAGAAGGTCAAAAAAATGAAAATGATACTGATCAAATAGGCTGGCATGGTGGAGAAATAAAAGATCTTGAACTTCAACCCGCTTTGCCTGACAATGGCCTGATTGGCCACCAGGATCATGATGGCAATCCACAAACCGTTGATCAGGGGATTGTTGAGCTCGAAGATGTATTCCAGGTAAACCGCTACAAATCCAAGCTGAACCACCATTCGGATGACAGCAATGATCAAGCGCTTTACCAGCTTGATCCGCAAATACATGAATATGAGGATGGGAATGACAATCAACAGCAGGTAAACAAACAGATTCAGGTAGGATATTTTGGATGCACCCATCATGAAATACTCCGGTCCCTGAAAATACGGCCCTGTTTCATTTCAATCAACCGGTCGGAGAATTTCTTCCATTCGGCATGGTGCGAGATGGAAATGACTGTTCTCTGCTGATTCCGGGTGATCAGTTCAATGGCCCGGGCAATATTCCTTTCATCCAGGGATGCCGTCACCTCATCGAATATATAAATCGGCTTGTTCAGCCGTAATATCTGGAGGATGAGCAGCCGCTGTTTTTCCCCCACGGAAAGATCGTTATATCTCTTATCCAGTACTGAATCATCGAAATTGAGGGTTTCAATCAACTTGGTAATTTGTTCTTGATTGAAGCGAAGCCGATGGTTGGATTTGTAACGGAAGGGGAGCTTGAAAAAATCAACCACCGATTCATCCAGATTGGGAGTAACCTGACCGATATAACCGATATGACTTCGAAAATCAACCAGGTTATGCTTCCCTACTTCCTGATTTCGAAAGTAAATGGTTCCGGAAAACCGTTCAAAAAACAAGATCGATTTGATCAGGGTGGATTTTCCGCTGCCCGATTCACCCTGGATCAGGATTTTTTCGCCCTCCCCTATCTTTAAATTGATATCCGACAGAATGGCCTTGTCTTTTTTAACCACTTCCAGGTTTTCGATTTGGATCACTTTGAATTCCCTTTAAAAAATTAATTATAGCATTATACAATGATTCATTTCCAATATCCAAATTTGTATTAAATACGAAATTCAAATATCGAAATCCGAAACAAATTCAATTGACAGGTTGGCAGTATTTTGATAAAATCAGGCTTCCCGGAGGGATGGCAGAGCGGTTGAATGCGGCGGTCTTGAAAACCGTTGACCCTTTACCGGGTCCCGGGGTTCGAATCCCTGTCCCTCCGCCATAAACCCTCTACAGATAATGCTTTTGAATCCGTTGATTGCTATCTATAACATCCCCTAGCCCACTTCATCC
>DAOVIP010000218.1 GCA_030671465.1 Candidatus Aminicenantota bacterium
AGAAAAAATCGAGCAATACCGCGAAATACCCTATGATCTGAAAAAAATAAGGGATATTGTTGTAATAGCCATCCAGATCTGCCGTGGGCTGGAGAAAGCCCATCAGGCCAATATAATCCACCGGGACATCAAACCCGGTAATATTTTGATTGACAATAACGGCCAGGCGACCATAACCGATTTCGGGCTGGCCAAACTGACCGATTTAAGTAAATTAACCAGAAATACCTCCACCCTGGGAACGGTACATTACATGTCACCGGAAAACATAGAGGGAGAAGAAGTTGACTGCCGGACCGATATCTGGTCCTTTGGAGTGGTCCTTTATGAGATGATTACCGGAGAAGTTCCTTTTAAGGAAGATTACCTGCAGGCCCTGTTCTACTCCATAATGAATGAAAAACCCACCCCTATCTCGAATTGGTGTGACCGAATTCCTGTTCAACTGGAAAAAATTGTCAACAGATGTCTGGAAAAGAATGCCAGTCAGCGTTACCCAACCATTTCAGAGGTGCTGTCAGACATGAAGAATTTGAAGCAAAATCTGGATTCCGGGGAGTATGCCATTAAATCAAAAAAGATACTTTGGATACGGAAACTTTACCGGAAAATAGGTAAAAGGGCTGTACCCCTGGTTATCGTGGCTGCTTTAATATTATTTATCCTAATCCCAAATCCTGGAGGTAAGGCCATTAAAAAATGGCTCTTTTCCGGAAAATTACCCGATAAAAAATACCTGGCTGTCCTTCCTTTTACCAGCCCGGGAAATAACCCGGAAAACCAGTCTTACTGTCTGGGAACAACCGAAATGATAAACTCCAAACTAAGCTTACTGGAACCGTTTCAGAAAAAATTCTGGGTCCTGCCCAGAAGTAGATTGCCCAAACAAAAGGATAACTTCATTAAAAAACTCCGCCAAGATTACGGGATTACTCTGGTCCTAAGCGGAAGCATACAATTAAACCGGGATAATGTAATCCACACCCTGAACCTTATTGAGGCCAAAACCCGGGAAAAAATAAAAACCAAAGTTTTGAGAAATCATATCACCAATCTGTCCGACCTTCAGGACGGGATCGTACTGGAACTGCTGAAAATGATTGATATCAAAATAATCCCTGAAATTCACCGTACTTTAACCACTGGTGGCACCTCTCTACCGGGTGCTTATGAATTTTATCTAAAGGGACTGGGATTGCTTCAGGACAAAAATAACCAGGAAAATATCGATGAAGCATCTGCCTTATTTACCAAAGCCATCAACCAGGATGACTCCTATGCCGAAGCCCATGCTGCCCTGGCAAAAGCCTTATTTTACAAATACCAATTGACCAAAGAGAGTATATGGATAGATAGAGCTGTCAGTCAATGTAACCGGGCCCTGAAGATCAACAACCGCTTGCCTGATGCCTTATTAACTCTGGGAAATGTTTATAAAGAAACAAAACAGTATGATGAAGCTATCCAAAATTATAAAAAAGCCCTTGAAATAAATCCGAATTGTTTTGTTGCCTACATCAGCCTGGCTGATGCCTACAAAAAGGTAAAAAAATTAAAAAAAGCCGAAGAAACCTATAAAAAAGCACTGGAAAAAAGGCCAGAATATAACAAGGGATATGAATTTTTAGGGCATTTTTACATTTCTCAGGCCCGAATTAAAGAGGCGGAAAAGATGTATTTGAAAATGACCGAATTAACCCCTGAAAATGTAAGACCCTATGATGCTTTGATAGGGATCTATGTTTATACCGGTGATGCGAAACGGGCCCGGCCCATTTTTGAAAAAGCCATCCAATTAAAACCCTCAGCCATAAATTACTCCAATATGGGAACTATGCTATTTTATCAAAACCAGTTTTCCGAAGCCCGGGACCTGTATGAAAAAGCAATTGAGCTGGGCAGTAACGAATGGATAACCTGGGGCAACCTGGGCGACAGTTATCGGTATATCAAGGGACATGAAGCACAAGCCAGAAATGCCTATGAAAAGGCCATAAAACTCACCGAAAAGGAGTTAAAAGGAAACGAAAAAAGCGCAACTCTAATTTCTACTCTGGCCCTCTACCTGGCCAAACTGGGTGATTTTGATCAGGCCCTTCTGAAAATTGACCGGGCCCTGAAACAGACCCCTTTTGATCTGGAGATTTTGCGCACCTCGATTGTGATATTTGAGCTTTCCGGAAAAAGGGAGAAGGCCGTTCGATCCCTGGAAGAGTTCATCAATCGCAAGGGCCCGATTCCCGAATTAATCAAAAATCCGGATCTGACTGAATTCCTAAATGACCACCGCTGCAAGAGATTAATGAAAGTGAAAGATGGCCATTAATTTTTATTTTATAAATAGATATTAAGATAAGGAGGGAGTTATGAAAAGATCAAAAACAATTTTTATGTTTTTAACCATTTTTACAATGGTTCTTTTATTTGGCTGCAAGCCTGAAACTACGCCATCTACGCTGAAGCCAAAAGACAGAACCATCAGTATAATACTCAATACCCAAACTGAAATCTTTTGGTATATTGATGAAGCCGGTAAAGATGCTAAAAATAAAAAAGCCAACCGGAACGACAAAATATCCTGGGTCTGCAGAGATGAAAATGGTAAAAAACTTGAGTTTGAGATTCAGTTTAAAGACAATAAATCACCAGTTATTGCTTGTAACCCAAATGAATCAAAGTGTAATGTGGATGCAGTGATCACCGATCCAATCAAATCAGGTTCTTCCGGACACATCAATCTCTGGATTACACCATCAGCAAAGGTGCCTGGAGGAGATTATCCATATGCGATTAGAATTGACATAAATGGTAAAAAATTCTCGGTTGACCCTAAGGTTATTATTCCTGATCCCAAATCATAAATTATTTCAAAATCTCAAGATTAAGATATCACACAGAATTGTTACCAATATAAACATAAGCAAATTATAAAAACAAAAATCTAAATATTTAATCCAGAGGGTGATAACCATTAATATAAATGGCTGATATTATTTTCCCGATTCATTCAACTTGAGTTTTATTCAACGGGCTATTCGAACTCAATAATTGTATAAACTCAAATAAGGCGGATATTTATTTTTTTTTCCTGTTAAAAACATCCGGAAACAGCTCTCGGGAACAATCCGGACAGATGCCATGGCTGAAATCAGCATCCGAGTGCTCCCTGATATACACCTCGATCTGATTCCAGTAGCCCTGGTCATCCCTGATTTTCTTGCAGCGGGCACAGATCGGTAATAGGCCACTCAGGATTCTAATTTGACTCAAGGCTTGCTGAAGCCGGGTAATATCAATTCCGGTAATTATAATATATCCCGGTGGATTATCCCCTTTGTCCAGGGCAGTGATTGACCAGACCACCTGACATTCATTACCTCTCCGGGTTTTGATTCTGCAATTGAACTCTCCGGGAAAATCCCCGGAACTGACCTTTCTGAAAACAGATTCAAAGGTTTTTGCATCGTCCGTTCTGGAAATGGTTTCCCGGAAGGGTTTTCCGATCAACTCCTGAATGGAATAACCCATTGTTTTTTCATATGAACGGTTGAGCCGTATAAATCGACCTTCTTTGTCCAGTATCACCACCAGGGCACCGGTGGTCTCCAGAATGGCGGACATGAAATTTCGTTCTTGCTGGAGCATGTTCTCAACCGCTTTCCGCCCGGTAATGTCATGGATAATCCCCTGAATGGCTAAGATTTCCCCGCTCCTGTTTTTTCTGATACTGGCCGATATCAGACAGTATATTTGTTTGCCATCCTTTCTCATCAGTGCTTTTTCAAAATCCTTAACCGATCCGTTTTTCTGGAGTTCTTCCCACAATTTGTCCTGTTTATCCACCTGAAAATAAAAATCCCTTACATTTTTTCCAATGGTTTCCCTGCGACTGAAGCCGAACATATCCAGGCATGCCTGGTTGACATCCAGGAGAAGACCCTTACCCGAGGCAATAAACAGGGCATCGCGGCTATCTTTAAACAGAGATTTAAAATCTTTTTTAACACTTTTAAACTCTTTCATGTTTATATCGCAATTATAAGGTAAAAAGAATTAAAAGAAAACTAAGAAGTCAGGAGACAGAAGACAGAAGAAACAAAGAAATTCTTAATAAACATTGAATGATGAACACCGAATGTCGAATCATGAATATCGAAGGAAAATAATCATTTTTTTAAATACTTCATCATTCCTTGTTCGTCATTCGTTATTCGAAATTCGAAAATAAATACTA
>DAOVIP010000323.1 GCA_030671465.1 Candidatus Aminicenantota bacterium
CTGAAAATAGTTCTTCGGCAATATTCAACGATGTCAACAATCCCAGTTTAAATGAATCCAGGTCGACTAGTTCGGTTTTAATTCGGCTCATTTTATTTTCAACAAAAGCAGCAATTTCACCAAATTCATCCGGTTTGATATCCGGAGGAAGGTTAAAAATGAACTTTTTTCCCAGAATCTGAAATTCGACTTCTCGACCCATTTTATTCAATTGATTCAATCAATTCTATCAACGATTTTACTTTCAGCTTGACTTCATTTCGCTCTTTATCCAGTTCGGAAGCACCTTTCTTGTAATCGCTCATTTCTATTTTCAATTTTTTATTTTCATCTTTAAGATGCTTTAAAACTCCAACCAAGTTTCTTACTTTTTCCTCCAATTTATTAAACTCTTCAATATCCATATACACACTCCTTATCTTTGAATTAAATCAAATTTTTTTATTAATTTTTCCATAAAATCTGTATGCATGCTGTTAATCTCCTCATTGGTTAATGTACGTTTCTCATCGGTATATGAAAAACTCATGGAAAGACTGACTTTGTCTTCCGGAATCCCCTTACCCAGATACCGATCAAATAAATGGAAATAGTCCAGTGAACCCGGTTTCAACGATCCGATGGCTTCTTCCAGTTGATGAAATTTAATATGTTTGTCCATCAGAAATGAAATATCTCGCTTGTATGAGGGATATTTATTCCAGATTTTGAAATATTCATCTTTGACGGATGATACGATCCTGTCCATCTTTAGCTCTGCAACCAATACCGGTGTCTCGATTTTATACCGGTCTGAAATATCTTTTCTCACCACACCCATATAGCCTATTTTTTTTCCACTGGATATGATTGAAAAGCAACAACCGGTCTCCATAAAACCCAGCGAGGTTTCCTCCATTTGAATACCAATGGCCAGTTTTCTGAATAGGGTCAATACCAACGATTTAAACCGGTAATAATCCATCTGTTGGCTATCCTTCTGGTTCCAATTCACCCTCTGGTATTCACCGGAAGCACTGACGGACAGAAACTGTTCTTCCAGGATATGATCTTCGGCATTATGGAATTGATGTCCGAATTCAAATATTCGCACTCCGGCTGCGGAGTGATTGAAATTCAGGGCCATGTTCTTCAAAAGACCGGGAAGTAATGATTGCCTGAGCAGAGAAAAATCTTTTCCCAGGGGATTGCGAACTTCCACTGGTTTGCTTGTCGGCAACAACAGTTTAAACTCTTCGGGACTGTTGAAAATATAGTTTATCACTTCATCAAAGCCAATGGAGGTAAAATGATTGCGGATTTTCTGAATCAATTCCCGTTCCGAATCCATTTTCAAGATCTGGTTCGAAGTATTGGGGATCTCCGAGGTTAAACGATGATAACCATGGACCCTGATAATTTCTTCGACCAGATCCTGTTTACCGTAGATATCCACTCTGAACGATGGAATCTCAACCGCCCAGCTGTTTGTTTGATCTTTTAAAGTAAAACCCAACCCCTTCAATATCTGGGCGGATGTTTTCTCATCAATTGAAATACCTGAATACTGACTGGGATATTGCTTGTCTAAGGTCACAATTTGTGGAGAAAAACCGACCGGGAAAGGATCTGAGAAATAGGTGATATTCAACGGCTCCTTCTGGGAATCCCCGATCATATCCAAGGCCATGTTAATGGTATCCGGAGTAATCAAAATATCTGCTCCCCTTTCAAACCGGAATGAGGCATCGCTTTTAATTCCGATCTTCCTGGCTGCTTTTCTTATCACCCGGGGATTGAAGTAAGCACTCTCAATCAGAATATTTTTTGTGGTGTGAGTCACGCCTGAAAATCCGCCTCCCATTATACCGGCCAGGGCCACCGGTACTTCACCATCGGCAATAACCAGAAAATCCGGGTCAAGGTCGATTACCTGCTCGTTCAATAAGGTGATATTTTCTCCTGGTTTGGCTCTTCTGATATTCAGTTCATTTCCAGACAGTTTATCCAGATCAAACATGTGGATGGGATGCCCTATGGTCATGATCAACAGATTGGAGATGTCGACAATATTGTTGATGGCACGTAATCCCATGCTTTCGAGCAAGGTTTTTGTTTCATCGGAAGATTCTTTGACTTCTATGTCCCTCACGATGCATCCAGTATAACGTCCACAGTCATGTTTATTTTCAATATGAATCGAAAATAGCTCATTGTTAAAATCAAAAGACCTTCTGGCTATTTCCGGTTGTTGAAATTTCAATCCGGGCAGCCGGGCATGCAAATCCCGGGCAATACCATAGTGAGAGAGCCAATCCGGCCGATTGGGTGTAACCTCAATTTCAAAAATATCCTGGCCGTGAAAATCAATGATTTCATCCGTTTCCATCCCGACCGAGGCAAATAATTCTTTCCATAATTGTTTCTTCTCTGATGGTAAAGATGCTTTTTTCACCACTGTGTGGTCATCCAGGTTTATGAATTTTTTCAAGTATGCAATATTGATTCTCATGGTTAGCTGAATTGTCTCAAAAATCTCAAATCATTGTCATAAAACAATCGAATATCATTGATGCCATACTTCAGCATGGCTATTCTTTCAATTCCCATTCCAAAGGCAAATCCAGAATATTCATCCGGGTCAATATCGCAATTCTTTAAAACCTGGGGATGAACCATTCCGCTGCCCAGTATTTCCAGCCATCCCGTTCCTTTGCAAATCCGGCATTCAGGATTACTGCCATTGCACAAAAAGCAGCTGATATCCACCTCGGCAGAGGGTTCGGTAAAGGGAAAATAACCGGGTCTGAAACGCAGGTTAACATCCTGGCCAAAAAAAGATTTAATAAAGAGTTCGAGGGTTCCCTTTAGATGAGAGAAATGAATCCCTCGGTCTACCAGTAGCCCCTCGATCTGGTTAAACACCGGGGTATGGGTGGCATCGGGTTCATCCTTCCTGAAGGCTTTCCCGGGAGATATAATCTTTATGGGGGGTCGATGATGCTTCATATAGCGAATCTGTACGGGCGAGGTGTGGGTCCTCAATATCATATCGGAAAAGCCCTGGATAAAAAAA
>DAOVIP010000256.1 GCA_030671465.1 Candidatus Aminicenantota bacterium
AAAAAAAGGGGTTTTTCAAAAAGTTTTCCGGCCAGTTCTGGCTGGTGGTGCTGTTTGAATTCATCGAACGGGGTTCCTATTATGGAATGATGAGCTTTATCTCGGTGTATTTTACCGAGACCCTCAATATTCCTAAGGAAAGCGTGGGCATTATCAAAGGGGTGATCCAGCCGCTGCTCTATTTCCTTCCCATTATTTCGGGAGCGGTTGCCGACCGCTTCGGATACCGCCGGGTGTTGATGGTGGCCTTCGCTCTGCTAGGAGGCGGCTACTTTCTCACCAGCCAGGCCACTCAGTACACCACGGTTTTTGTCGCCCTGGTGGTCATGGGATTCGGGGCAGGTATTTTTAAGCCCATTATCTCCGGAACCATTGCCCGCCTTACGGATGAATCCACCAGTACAATCGGATTCGGCATCTATTATTGGTCCATCAACCTGGGGGCCTTTTTATTTCCCCTGATTCTGGTTCCTTTTTTAAAAAGCATCAACCCCACCTATGTGATCATTGCCGCTGCCATCTGTACCGCTTCCATGCTCATCCCCACTGCCATTTTCTTTAAAGAACCCGTTAAACAGGACCGGGCCGAAAAACGAGATAAAACCAGCATGATCCAAACCCTGGCCAATGCCTTCGAAATTATTTACTCACCCATTGTTCTGATTTACCTGCAATTGAAAAAGCCCGGGTTCAGAAAAATCATTATTGGCCTGATCCTGGCCGGACTGCTCATCTATTCGCTAATCGGATACATTCAGCAATCTCCGGTGTCTGAAAAATACGCTTCAATTGGTATCGAAAGGGGTTACACCAGTCTGATTGTTCAGGTCAACCGCAATATGCAGGCCAAGACCGACTATGAAATAAAATCCAGAAAAGAACCATCACCAGCCATTCAATTAACGGTTTTTAAACCCCTGAATTTTGAAAATTTCATAACTGACCTGTTGAAAAAACTGAAAACATATCCAGGTCTTGAAGAAATCAGCAAATTGGATTTACAGCAATATATATCCCTGTCAGAGAGAAAAGTGGAACTCATATTCCAGCTGAATGAATCCGGCAAAACTGATTTTCAGATTACCAAAATATCCGACCTGCAATACAAAGTGGAGTTAAAAAGTAAACATTTCTCGGATTACCGGGATTCGCTTCTCCAGGAAATTCAAAAAATCCCCATACTCAAAGGGGTTAAAGCAAAAGATATTAATCGACTTTACAATGATGTAAACAGCCGTTCATTTTTCCTTTTGTTTGTGATTTCAGTTATCCTGATCGGCTTGTTTATAACTGCCACATCAATAAGGAAGTCGCCTCAAACCATCAATCAGCAAAATACCACCTCATCCGGTTTTCAACTGCCGCAGTTACTGCTGCCAATTGTCATCCTGGTTTTATGGCTGATTCCGGGATTGAGTATTTTGGGGAGGATTATATCATCGGTTGTATATTTCTCAATCATGTCTCTCTTCATAATTGACAAAACAGATGCTGCAAAATTTGCCGACCATGCTAAATTTCTGCTGATGATATTTCTCTATTCCGGTTTCTGGATTCTCTACTTCCAGATGTTTGACTCGGTGTTGTGGTATGTCCAGGCCTATGTGGATGCGGGCTCACTAAACATAGCCATCAACAAATTCTTGGGCTTACTGGGTATTCACATCAACTGGTTTTTTGATGTGGAGCATGTGACCGTGATCAATGCCGGAACCATTATCATATTGCAATTAATTATCTCAAATATTGTCAAAAAGAAAAAAGCCCTGCCCACCATGATCACCGGAATCGGGATCGGTACTATGGGTATGGCCATTCTGGCTGTTTCCGCCAACATCTGGATTTTTATCACCGGGATTGTTTTGTTTTCTGTGGGTGAAATGACTGCTCACCCCAAATTCATCAGCTATATTGGCCTGGTGGCCCCCACCAAGAACAAGGCCATGTACATGGGCTACCTGTTTCTTTACGGGGTTTTTGGTAGTTCCATAGGAGGTATAGTTGGTGCCAAACTATATGTCTATTTTGTCGATAACCTGAACCAGCCTCGGGTATTATGGCTGATTTTCAGCAGTATTGGAGTCGTTACCATCCTGTGTCTGCTATTATACAATAAATTCCTGGCTCCGAAGAAAATATAAAATGCAAATATAGACGATCTTGTTCAAGGTTTTAAGTTCAAAGTTGAAATCAAAATTAATTTTGAATCTTGAACTTATATATTTCTTTTGACATAATCTTGGTAATATGATATGAGGGATTGGATTGACAAATGAAAGACGCAAGACAAAAATTATCCGAAGCCAGAAAATCATTTTTCATGATTTTTAGGAAACCTGAAGTTGTGGCATCACTGGTATTGATCCTGGCCTTTTTTCTAACCTGGTTCAGCAATCCGATTTTTTCAGTGCCTGCTTATAAAATATCACGGGTACTCGAGTTTTTTTCCATATCACAACCGATTTTCTCCATATTGACAGTATTAACCTTCCTCATTCCTGTTGGTGGGCTCTTTATTATCATGTTTTCAATTATAAAAAAATCAACTTCGACTGTAGCCATGCTGGTAGGCATGCTGCCAATCATTATTATTGTGGTTTTGTTTTTCAATAACCGTTTTATTTTAAAACAGCTGGGTCCGGGGAGCATACTGGCAGTCATTGCTGCAATTGTTCTGCTGATAACCGGTGCAATAAAACAACGATGAGATCAGTTGGTCTTTGTATTGGTGCTTCCACCATATCCTGTGCTCAGGTAGAAGCTGAGCCGGTTGATGATTTCAACAAAGTCAAAATTATTGGACATTTAATAAAACCCCATGAGGGAAATCCGAAAAAAACCCTCCAATCTGTTTTTGAAAGCCTAAACCTGAATCCAGATGACAAAATTGCGGTTACCGGCAGAAAATTCAGAGAATCAATAAATTTATCAACCATCACTGAATCTGAAGCAGTGGAATATGCCTATCAATTCGCAAAACCTTCCAAAATCAAATGTCCGGCTGTCATCTCTGCCGGCGGCGAAACCTTCATGGTCTACGTGCTGAACCGGTTCGGGCGTATTTCAAATGTCATTACCGATAACAAGTGTGCTTCAGGAACCGGTGAATTTTTCCTTCAGCAGCTGAGAAGAATGAATGTCTCTCTGGAAGAAGCCTCTCGGTGGGCAGCAGAAGAAAAACCTTTCTCTGTCTCCGGACGCTGTTCTGTTTTTTGCAAAACCGATTGTACCCATGCAACCAATAAGGGTATCCCCAAATCAAAGGTAACAGCAGGGTTGTGTAAAATGATGGGAAATAAAATTCTGGAACTGTTAAAAAAAATTGAACGCCGCAATATTATGATTACCGGAGGCACCGTTCAAAACCGGATGATGATCGAATATCTGAATAAAGAAATACAGGGGCTGATTGTACCAGAAGAAGCACCCTATTTTGAAGCCCTTGGCGCTGCCCTGTGGGCATTAAAAAATGATTCCATCTCCTATTTCGGGATTTCGAGTTTGGTAAAGACCCGGAAGATATCATTTGAAAATCTTCCCCCGCTCAGCAATTTTGAAAACATGGTGGATTTTAAAACAATGAACCGGAATGAAATCCGGGAATATGATCGCTGTATCTTGGGTTAGGATGAGGATTCAACCACTACCAAAGAAGTCCTGCAGCGAGATTAGGGTAACGCCCTTCTCGCTTCGGTTTATCTGAGCAACAATGGTGATCCGGTCGGCGCTTCCCGGCGTTGTTAAGA
>DAOVIP010000451.1 GCA_030671465.1 Candidatus Aminicenantota bacterium
AAGCAACAATTTTGTGATCCAGGATCTGGCCAAGGGTATGCCCATTGATTTTATCCTGGAATTCAAGGAAAATATCCGCCAGTTGAAACGCAAAGGCTGTTCAATACTCTATATCAGTGATGATGTTTTTTTTGCTCCTGAGATCGGGGATCGTATTGGATTTTTAAAAAAAGGAAAGCTGTTGCTGGAGCTAAAAGGGATAAAAGTAAAACGGATGGACCTGAAAGAACTGTATTTCAGGTTTCTGGCCGAGGAATAAGTCAGATCTCATTTTCTTCCTCAAAGGAATAGGCCAGGGAAAGAATGACTTCGGTACCCTTGGCGGAGCTGTTTATGGTAATTTCCCCTCCCAGGGATTTCATTAATCCGTAACAGGTATATAATCCCAGACCGGTCCCCTCCTCCTTGGTGGTTTGAAAGGGTTGAAACAGTTTTTCCTTAAAGGATTTTGGGATACCGGGACCTGTATCCCGGATAGATATGTTAAACAATTCATTCTCGGGCAGCTGATCCCTCCCGCTAATATAGGTAGAAATATGGATCTGGCCTTCTTTTTTTCCGATGGCATCCGCTGCGTTAAACAGGATGTTGATCAGTACCTGCTGCAATCTCTGGGCATCGGTTTTCACTATCAGGGGAGGGTCCAGGCTTTTGATTAATTTTATATTCCTGGGGATTTTCAGAGCAATGGATTGGATGGTGTTGTCAATCAAATCAGGGAGTTCGATTTTTTTGATCTTTTTCTTTTCATGTTTTGAAAAACTCAGCAATGATTTAATAATATGATCGATGCGCTGGATTGACTGTTTTATGATGGCCAGTTCGTCCATGAAAGCTTCCGGGCTGAGGTCCTTTTTTTCGGTAAAATATTTGATATAGGTGGAGATCCCGGCCAGGGGATTTTTAATTTCATGGGCAGCCGAGGCAGCCAGTTCACCCACCAGAGCCAGGCGATCCATTCTGTATATCCGGTAGTAATTGCGACTGTCATCAATACGGGTTCTCTCGTAAGTGATCTGGGGAATTAATATATGGGATAATATGTTTAGAAACTGGGAAATCAGATCTATTTCCTTCAGGGTTTTTTTGCTGGCCCCGATGACCGCAAAACCATTGAGGGCTCCCAATGACAGGAGGGGTACCACCACATCCACGGCCAGCATTTCGAACAGCTCAGGGTTGGATTTTTTAAATATATTGATTTTGGCCGGTTTTTCTCTGGACATGATAATGGTAGTCTTGGCATTTTTAAGCTGGATCAAGAGATGGGATTTTTCGTTTATGGGATTCAGTTTTATCCGGGAAAAGCGGTCGGAATAATAGGGTTTGAATTCTCTTTTTTCCTGGTTGATATAAAACAGGGTAATACTCTCAAGTGGAAGCTGTTTGGACAGTAAATCCGGGAGTAGATCGAGGCTTTGCTCTGCATAATGAAGGGTATTCAGCATCCCGATCACTTCTTGCATTTTTTTTAAATAATCTCTGTTCATTTAAACCTGATCCCGGGCTTAATAATTTCTCCCCCTGGGAGCTTGTCAATGTTGTTTTCGGTTCATATCAATTTGGTCCATTTTCCGATACAACCGGGTTCTGGATATTCCGAGAATTTTAGCTGTTTTGGTGACATTGAAATTGTGCAGTTCGAGAACCTTTTTTATGTATTGGTGCTCATAATCCCTGAGTGACAGCTGATAATTTTCAGTCATTTCTTCATGGATGTTCAGGGAAAGAATGAGGTCATTGGGGGTGATGAGATCATCGTCTTTATAGGCAAAAATTCCCTTTACCGCATTTTTCAACTCCCTGACATTTCCCTCCCATGAGTAGTCCATCAGATGCTTTTCAGCCTTTTTGGATATACCTTTGATGTTTTTATCATACATATTGTTGTAGAGGGAAATAAAGTGATGGAAGAGCGGTAAGATATCCTCTTTGCGCTCCCGCAAGGGGGGAATGATAATCATGGTTTCTC
>DAOVIP010000427.1 GCA_030671465.1 Candidatus Aminicenantota bacterium
AGAATCCAGTTTCAATACGGAAAAGGCCATCATCATAGATGATATCATTCGGATTTCCAAAAAATACAGTGGTGAAGATTCCTATAAAATTATCAATGCCATTCTGGATAAAGTGATTGTATGAAGATATTTTTAATCCTTCTTTTTTTTATTTCCCCACTGCGTCAGGTCGAGAATTTTCAGTTTTGTTTTCTGAGCCAGCAACCCGGTATTTTTCCTGATTACAGCAATGGTAATTTTTCACAGAAGATATACTACCGGAATGGAAAAACTTATCCGGAAACCAGGGGCCTGAATTTTTTCGACATCAATCTGAATTTTCGAATTTTTTTGAATCATGAATATGTGTCCAGGCTGGATCCTGAAGTGAGGAAAATTCTGGTTGGCCTGCCGGTTCAATCCATGACCTTGAGAGAATTTCTGAGTCAGGTGGGAGATTTTTTAAAAAAAAACATTCAATATCAGGACAATGACTTCCCACAGGATCCGGTATCGGTGCTGGTAAACGGGCGGGCCAATTGTATTGGTTATTCCGACCTTTTCAGCACGCTTTTAAACTCTGTAGGGGTTAAGAATAAATTTGTAAAAGGTTTTTATTTAAAAAAAGGAAAACAGAATAAATGGGTTCCGGTTCCCCACCGCTGGATTGAAATTTCACTTTCCAATGGTTTTAGGTATTTTTATGATCCGCAATACCAGGATTTTTCTGCCAACTATGTGGTCATTAAGGATGGGATCGATTTTCTCAGTATTAAGAAATTTAAGGCGTACTTGATTAAAAAATCCAAAGAAATTATTAACCGGTGAGGCGTGCATGGAAGAACAATTCAAAATCAGGTTGGAAAAACTCAAGAAACTCGAAGAAATGGGAATCGAGATATATCCATATGAATTTGAGAAAACGGATGATTTTTCCGGCATCAAATCAGAATATGCTGAAATGTCCCGGGAAGACCTGGAAAAGGTTGACCGTAGATTTAAAATCGCCGGCCGTATTACGGCCATACGAAAAATGGGAAAGAGTTCTTTTTTGCATTTATTTGATGGCCAGGAAAAACTACAGGTCTATATTCGGAAGGATTTTGTTCCCGAGGCGGAATATGCGGTATTCGGATATCTGGATATCGGTGATATCATCGGTGTTCACGGAACTGTTTTCAGAACTCACAGCAATGAACTGACCATTCTGGTTTCCCGACTGGTATTCCTGTCGAAATCATTACATCCCCTGCCTGAAAAATGGCATGGCTTGCAGGATAAGGAACTGAGGTTCAGGCAACGCTATCTTGACCTGATTGTGAATGAAAATTCCAGAAAGAATTTTCAAGTACGGTCAGAAATTATCCAGCGCATTCGAATGTTTTTTTATGACCGGGGCTACCGTGAAGTCGAAACCCCTATGATGCAGCCCATACCCGGCGGTGCGTCTGCCCGTCCCTTCGTTACCCATCACAATGCCTTGAATATTGACTTGTATCTCAGGGTGGCACCTGAATTGTACTTGAAACGGTTGCTTATCGGCGGTCTGGAAAAGGTATTTGAAATCAATCGGAATTTCAGAAATGAGGGGATCTCATTGATGCACAATCCTGAATTTACCATGCTGGAATTTTATCAACTGTACCGGGATTTCAATTTCTATATGGCTTTGACCGAGGAGCTCTTTGAAATGTTGAACAGGCATTTTTTGGAGGGCAGCCAGATTCAATTCCTCGACACTGAAATATCCATGAAACCACCCTTTAAAAGGGTCAAATTCATGGATTTAATATCCACGGCCACCGGGGTACCACTTGAAGATATGTGGGATGAGAAAAAAATAAGGGCATTCATCGGGCAGCAGATTCCGGATGAAACCCTTCCCCCCACTTACGGTAAGATGCTGGAACTGGTTTTTGATCACTATGTGGAACCGACCCTGATGGAGCCGACTTTTGTCACCTATTATCCAAAGGTTATTTCGCCCCTCTCCAAAGTCTCCCGGCTGGATAATCGGGAAACCGAACGGTTTGAATTGTACGTGGGGGGGATGGAAATCGCCAATGGTTTTTCAGAACTGAATGATCCGGTTGATCAGAAGCAGCGGTTTGAAGATCAGCTCAGGGACCGGGAAAAGGGGGATGAAGAAGCCCAGGTCCTGGACAGTGATTTTCTGAAAGCACTGGAGTATGGTATGCCGCCC
>DAOVIP010000142.1 GCA_030671465.1 Candidatus Aminicenantota bacterium
AGAATTAACACCCAAGGACAGGAAGAAAGTGCCGATTCGATTTTCCTCCTGATTTATTATACCCTTTGTTTTCCGTGTGGATTGAAAAATGACTAAAAGAGGAGGTTCACCATGAATAATTTTGTTTTATATATACTGATTGGCATTGGTTGTATCGGAGCGGGATTCCTGCTCTTTTTTCTGCTGAGAAATCGGATATTTGCCAGCGAATATAGAAAAAGGGAGATACTGCAGAAAGATCTTGAAGAAAAAAGCCGGCAAGATATCGAAAATTCCAAAAGAAAGATTGACATTGAGTTGAAAGAAGAGTTTGTGAACTGGAAAAATGAGTATAACCGCAAACAGAGCAGTAAAATCAATAAGCTTAATGAAACCGAAAAACGCCTGATCCATAAGGAAGAAAACCTGGACAGAAGGTATATGAACCTGGACAACAAAGAGAAAGATCTGAAAAAGAAAGAAAAAGACATGTTTTACAAAGAAGAGGAATTGAAGACCCTGAAAAACAAATTAACCCAAACCTATGAAGAGGAAAGGGTAAAACTGGAGAAGATCTCGGGAATGACTGTACAGGAAGCCAAGGATATGATTATCAAGAAATGTGAAAGCGAGGCCAAGATCGAATCCGCCCAGAAGCTGAAAGTCATTGAACAGGATCTAAAGGAAAAAAGCTCATTAATGGCCAAGGATATCATCTCCACTTCTATCCAGCGAATTGCCAGTGAACATATTATATCCAGTTCGGTTTCGGTCATTGATCTGCCAAACGATGAGATGAAGGGGAGAATTATCGGACGTGAAGGTCGAAATATCCGTGCTCTTGAAAATGCCACCGGGGTTGATTTTATTGTGGATGATACGCCTGAAACCATTATTGTCAGTTCATTTGATCCTCTGAGACGGGAAATTGCCAAAAAAGCACTGGAAACCCTGATCACCGATGGACGGATTCATCCGGCCCGAGTAGAGGAGATTGTCGAGAAAATAAACAACGAATTCGACATATATCTGAAGGAGATTGGTGAGAATGCCGTGGTTGAACTCGGTATTGAGGACATCAATCCTGAATTGTATTATTACCTGGGTAAATTGAAATTCAGAACCTCTTACGGTCAGAACACCCTTCAGCATGCCAAGGAAGTATCACTGCTTGCCGCTTTTATGGCCAGGGAATTAAATGTCAATGTCAATTTGGCCAGCCGGGCCGGATTGTTGCACGATATCGGCAAGGCCATTGACCGGGAAACCGAAGGTACCCATACCCAGCTATCCGTGGAGTTGGCCAGAAAATACGGAGAATCAAAAGAGGTTCAGGATGCCATTGCCTCCCATCACATGGATGTGGAATTCTCATCGGTGGAAGGGGTTCTCATTCAGGCAGCAGACAGCATATCCGCTGCCCGGCCCGGAGCCAGACGGGAGATATTCGAAACCTATATTAAAAGGCTTGAGAAGCTTGAGGAAGTCAGCAAATCATTTGACGGAGTGAACAAGGCCTATGCTTTGAGAGCTGGCAGAGAGGTCCGGGTAATCATCAATTCAAACGAACTGGATGACAACAGGACTTTTTTGATGTCCAAGGACATTGCCAAGAAGATCCAGGAAGAAATGGAATACCCGGGTCAGATTAAAGTGACGGTTATACGAGAAGTGAGAGCAATCGAATATGCTAAGTAATACCATCAGAATATTCTTTATCGGGGATATTATCGGACGATATGGGCGACATTTTCTGAAAAAGGCACTGCCCTTATTGAAAAAAAAATACAAGCCGGACCTGCTCATTGCCAACGGAGAAAACCTGGCCGGGGGACTGGGGATTACCAGCAAAACCTCCGAGGAGATATTTAATGCCGGCGTACATGTGATGACCAGCGGAAATCATGTCTGGGATAAAAAGGAAGCCCTTGAATTATTGAACAGTGAAGAATTTATTATCAGGCCCTTGAATCTTCCCAGATCAAACCCGGGTAGGGGCCACTGTCAATACAGGATTGACAATGACTGTAAGGTGACGATTGTCAATCTTCAAGGCCGGGTGTTTATGGAACCGGTGGTGGACAATCCTTTCCTGGCCATCAAAGAGTTTTTGAAGACTGTGAAAAACAGGATAATTCTGGTTGATTTTCACGCCGAAGCATCCGCAGAAAAACAGGCCATGGGATTCTTTCTGGATGGAAAGGTCAGTGCTGTTTTGGGAACCCATACCCATGTTCCCAGTTTTGATCTGAGGATTCTGTCCGGCGGTACCGCCTATCAGACCGATGTGGGGATGATCGGTTCCCTGGATTCCATTATCGGGATGAAGAAGAATCCCATCATATCCAAGTTTTTAACCGGTATCAATCAGCGGTTTGAAGTTGCCAAGAAGGAAATGATTATGGATCTGGTCATTCTGGATATTGACAGGTCCAACGGCAAGGCCAGTAAGGTCGAACACATCCGGCTGCACGAATCCACTATCGAAGGCCAGTTATCATGATCACCTATAAAGAAAAGCGTCCCTGGGGATGGTTTGAAATACTACATGAAGAGTCCGGTTTAAAAATAAAGAGAATAATGGTCGAACCGGGAAAGAGACTTTCGCTGCAGAGTCATGAAAAAAGATCGGAAAACTGGACCATCATCAAGGGTCGGGCCATTGTCACTCTGGATGATCGGGAACACAGTCTTTCTATCAATCAGATGATTTTCATTCCACGCCGGGCCCGACACCGAATCGAGAATTCGGGCAGTTCGGAAATGATTTTCGTTGAAATTCAAACCGGAACTTATCTGGGTGAGGATGATCTTGTCCGCTACCAGGACGATTTTAACCGGATTTAGTCAGATCAGATGGTCAGTTAGCGCCGGGGAATTACCCGGTTTTGATGAGTTTCAGGTATTTCAAAATTAAGATCGCCACCACAAAAAAGGAAAAAAACAATACCCGGTATTCCTTGTTTTTCATATAGTAGGAAATATTGAAATTTAATCCCTTTATTCTTTTTATTTTGGGGAAAAAAGAATTGGATTTTTTGGACCATTCGATATACTCTTTATTGAATTTTATTTTTAACCTGCGGTGTTCAATCACCATCAAGAAAGGGAAAAACATGAGATAATAAATGATAAAAATGATGTAAGCCCACAAATGATTACAGGAGATGGCGATTCCGATACCCAGAATGAAGTTGCCGAAATACAGGGGATTTTTGGTCAGGGCGTAGGGGCCGTCCTTGGCCAGTTCATTGTCTTTATTAATGTATCCAGATGACCAGGCCCTGAAAAAAATTCCCGCCAGGATAAAGAAAAATCCCAGGCTGATGGACTTGGGAGTAGGAAAAGCCAGATAGAGGACAATAAACAAACAGATAATGCCCACGCAGGACCGGTACCTGATGATCAATTCAGATTTATTTCTCATATATTTCGCTTACTCGATCTTCGATTTCATCGATAGGGATTGTTTTTAAACATAACATTGTATCACATTTCTTTTTATAACAGAAACTGCAATCCAGGTGATTGTATATGGCTGCACTGTCTTTCAGAAGTGAACCGTTCCTGTCCGGTGCCGTGGGGCCGAAAATACCCACCGATGGAACATTCATCATATCTGCTACATGCATGGCCAGGGTATCGGCAGTGATGATCAGAGCGGAATGTCCGATCAGATCAAAGAGCTCATCGAATTCCAGATAAACACCCATGATGGTCCGGCTGGACTTGGATATCTGCTCAGCCAGTTGGCGTTCCTTTTCGTTTCCCCATAAAATCACGATTGGGTATTTTGTTTTCAGCTGACCGGTAATCTCGATGTATTGTTCGATATCCAGCAATTTTGATTCCCATCCGCCACCGACATTCAAAATGATGAAAGTACCGGATACCAATTGATGACGCTGCAGGAATGCTTTTACCCGGGGGGATGACAGTTCCTTTTTCTGGGGGTAGTGGATTTCGGTTCCGGAAATATTGAGTAAATGCAGTAAATGAATGTTTTTGTTGATGACGTGACGGTTTTCATCAAAGTAATCCGCTTTCCGGTTGTAGAAAAACCGGGCCAAGGGTTCTTTCAGATTCTGGCTGTGAAAACCGATTACGGGACTCCTTAACAACCTGGATAGAACCGCTGATTTTAATAGTCCCTGAAAATCAATGATCAGATCGAATTGATTCCTGTATTGGTTGAGGATTTTTTTCAATTCTCTGATTTTGCTTTTCAATCCCCTGATTTTCAGATTAACCGCAACAATGTTGTCGATCCCGCTGAAATTTTCCAGCAACCGGGCCCCTGCCGATTCGGCAAACCAGTTGATTTTTGCCCGGGGAAAATGTCTGCGGAGAAGTTGAAAAGCGGGTAGGGTATGAATGATGTCACCCAAGGATGATAACCTGATAATGGCAATATTTTGGTAATCCGGCAAATTCACTTGGTTCATTTTTCTGAATTGAGCTGGCTGATCTGGTGAATGATTTCGGAGGTGGACCTTACCTTGGCCCCACCGACTATTGCGATACGGCCATGGTACGATCGTACGATTTCACGTTCCGGTACCGTCTCTTCCGTGTAGTCCGATCCTTTGCAGTGAAAATCGGGTTTCAGGGTTAGCAGAACCTGATCGACCCGATTTTGATCGAATAGGGTTACATAATCAACACAGGAAAGGGCTGCAATTATTTTTATTCGCCCCTTTTCATCGATGATGGGCCGGTTCGATCCCTTTAAACTCTGCAAAGAATGATCTGAATTAAGTGCAACCACCAGGATATCAGCCATTTTTTTTGATGCTTCCAGATAGCGGATATGCCCGACATGGAGCAGGTCGAATCCACCATTGGCCAGTGCGATGGTCATGTTGTTTTTTTTGTGTTCAAAGATTTTTAATTTCAAATTATCCAGGGAATAATATTTTCTATTCATGGGCCTTGGAGGTAAGTGATTTATTTCAAAGTATCCATCAATTCCTGATATCCGATCGGATAGGCGCCCTCTTTCATGACCACTATCCCCGCCGCCATGCTGGCCAGTCTGGCTGATGTAACCAGGTTTGCCCCGGCCATATAGGCCAGGCTGGTAACCGCAATGACGGTATCTCCGGCACCCGTTCCATCCACAATATCTTTGACACCGAAAATATCAATGACCCGGGCCGGTTGGTTTTTTTCAAAGGCTACCATGCCTTTGCTTCCACGCTTCAGAAGTATACCTGATACATGCATCCGGTTCATCAGATCCCTGCCGGCCTGGTAGTAGTCCTCATCGGAGTCAAAATTGATGCTCGGGAATATTTTCTTCAGCTCCGGTTCATTGGGTGTTGCCAGAGATATATCTTTGAAATTGAACAGGTGGTTTCTGGAATCCACCACGATCAGTTTGGAAGGAAATTTTTTTCTGATTGCTTTCAGAATCGAGGGCTGGGCAGTCTGATATAAATAATCAGATACAACCAGGAGATCAATCTTTTCCAGAAGTTCCATTAAGGTGTTTTCCATTTTTTTATACAATTTCGGTACAATGACCTGTTTGTTAACCGTGTCAATACGAAGAACCTGTTGTTTTTTGGTATTTTCTCCGCCGGAGAGTATACGGCTCTTCTTGGGAGTTCGGTAAGGTTCAAGATCAATTAGAAAATCGGTTTGAATATGATTCTCAGACAATATGTTTTTTAAAACCCTGCCATCATGATCCTGTCCGATAAAACAAACCGGGACCGGATTGGCTCCCAGGGATTTGATATTCATGACCACATGCCCGGCTCCGCCCATTTTGAAGTCATTTGATTCAAATTCGGTGACCAAA
>DAOVIP010000123.1 GCA_030671465.1 Candidatus Aminicenantota bacterium
GGCCCAGCTGGGAGCCATTCTGATTTTAAGACGGTTCCCCGAAAACCAGAGAATGGCCTATTTTGCTGGAATTGACAAGGCTCGTTTTAAGCGGGTGGTGGTGCCGGGGGACCGGCTGGAAATGGAAGCCAGAGTCATTAAGGACAGGGGGAATTTAGTGGTCATGGAAGGAAAAGCATTTGTGGATGGAGAAAAAGCAGCGGAAGCCACCATGATGTCAATCCTAGCCAAATGAGTCCTTCACAAATCTCACCCACGGCTATTATCAGCAAAAAAGCCGAACTTGGCAACAACATTACCGTGGGGCCATATTCCATTATCGGAGACCAGGTGACCATCGGGGACAACGGGATCATCATGCATCATTCCGTCATTGAGCGGAATACCCGGATCGGTGAAAACTGCAAAATACACCCTTTCTGCTCGATCGGGACCGAACCCCAGGACATCACCTTTAAAGGCGAAGATACCTGGGTTGAGATGGGAAGCCATAACATCATCCGGGAATTTACCACCATTAACCGGGGTACTCCAAAGGGAGGCCAGGTTACCTCGATCGGGAACCATAATTATCTGATGGTCTATTCCCATATTGCCCATGACTGCCAGGTGGGGAACGGGGTCATTTTCATAAACGGTGCCACCCTAGCCGGTCATGTGGAAGTTGAGGATTCAGTCGTTATCGGTGCATTTTCATCAGTTCATCAATTCGTCAGAATCGGTAGAAATGCTTATATCGGCGGATACAGTGTGATTCTCCAGGATATATTGCCCTTTGCCAAAGTATCCCAATCCCGGGATTATTACAATTTTTACGGACCCAATTCCATTGGAATGATGCGCAACGGGATCAGCCGTGATTTTATTAATAAGATCAAAGATATGTTCAATATCATATTTCATTCGGGTCTGAATACCACCCAGGCAATTGAAAAATTAAAGATAGATTTTAAAAATTCCGAGGAATCGCTGATCATCATTGATTTTATTGCCAAAACCAAAAGGGGAATTTTTAAAAATTTTAAATTCAATGTCTAACCTAATAAAAACCCAGGTTTCCCAGCAGCCGGAATTATCCCACCAGCCCCGGGTACTCGAATTCGATAAACAGGAGTGATCTGTTAATGAGAATCGGAATCGTGGGAACCGGTGCCATGGGCAACAATCACCTCCGGGTGGTCCACAATTTGCCGGAGCTTCAACTAACCTGCGCTGCGGACACGAACCGGGAAAACCTGGAAATCGCCTGCCAGCCCTATCCCATAAAAAAATTCAGTGATTACAGCAAAATATTGGATCTGGTCGATGCGGTCATGATATCCACCCCCACCGAAAGCCATTTTCAAATCGGTAAATTCTTTCTGGAAAATAAAAAGCATACGCTTATCGAAAAGCCCATCACCCAAACCATTTCCCAGGTTAATGAATTGATTGGCATCTCACAGCGGGAAAACCTGATCCTGGCAGCCTGCCATCCCGAGCGTTTCAATCCGGCCGTTGTTCACATTAAGCATTTAATCAAAAAGCCCCTGTTCATAGAAGTTCAGAGACTGGGATCATTTTCCCCCCGCTCTCTGGACGTTGACGTCATTCTGGATCTGATGATCCATGATATTGACATCATTCTCCAGTGGGATCAATCCAATATTAAAAATATCAATGCCTCTGGAATTCCCATCATTTCAAAAAAAATTGACATCGCCAATGTCCGACTCGAATTCAATTCGGGTCTGGTGGCCAATATGACCGCCAGCCGGGTATCTCAGAAAAAAACCAGGAAATTGAGAATTTTTCAAAAGAATCAATACTTTTCCATTGATTATAAGAAACAGAGGGTCAAAACCTATGGCCTGAATCAAGGTCAAATCACTGAAGAGATACCGGAAATCCAATCGGTGGAACCACTGTTTACCCTGTGGAGCAATTTCCATAAATCAATGGCTTCCGGACCGAATGAAAATGTGACTGCCGAAGAAGCCAAAAACGCTCTCGAGATTGCCCTCCGAATACTGGAGTATACCAAGCCCATTGAAATTTGAACCACTCATTCAGTCTCTGATTAAAAAAAAAATCATGCCAGGCATGTCTGTTCTGGTTGCCCGCCGGGACCAGATTTTACTCCAGCATCACTACGGGTATAAATCGATTATACCTGAGAGGGAAAAACTCCATGAGCATACCCTGTATGATACCGCCTCACTCACCAAACCCTTGGTCACCTCCTTTCTGATCGCCTACATGATTGAAAATAAAATGATCCGCCTGGATACAGAAATAAAAAAAGTTTTCCCGGATTTTCCTTTCTCGATCAGCGTACTTCAATTGCTCACCCATACGTCCGGATTCCCGGCCTGGTTTCCTTTTTTTCTGTACCCGGCTGACTACCGGATTCAATTGAATGCCCTGTCGCTGGAATCAGCTCCCGGTAAAAAGGTCAATTACTCCTGCCCGGGCTATATATTATTGTATTATTTAATCGAAAAAGTCAGTGGCAGGTGTTTTTCCGAAATGGCCGGGGAAATAATCTTTGATGAACTGAACCTTCGACATACCTACCTGAAGGTTCCAGAAAACTTGAAAATTAAAGCCGCTCCCACTGAAAAAGGCAATCACTATGAGAAGCGGATGGCCACCAAAATAGACCGGGCCGGGTCGCGGGCTTTCGATTGGAAAGATGGTATTATCCGCGGGGATACCCATGACCTGAACTCCTATCATCTGGGAGGAACTGCCGGAAATTCAGGGCTTTTTTCCACCACGGGCGACCTGTTCCGGTTGACCCTGGAATTTTTTCCGGAAACCGCCACTATTTTAAAGCCCCCAACCCTCAAGCTTTTCCGGAAGAACTTCACCCCCGGTGAAAAGAGCCACCGCAGCCTGGGTTTCAAGCTGAATACTTCCCTGATTTCTTCCGGGGGAAAAACAATATCTCCCTTTGCCATCGGTCACAGCGGATTTACCGGAACTTCGGTCTGGCTGGAACCCGAAACCCAGAGCACATACATCCTCCTGAGCAACCAGATTCACCCCCGGGTCCGCTCCATTAATTTTAACCGGTACCGGCGTCGGCTGCACAACCAGCTCAAAACCGAATTCAACCTGCCCTGAAAACCGGTGGGGATAACTTCAGGATTGTACCAGACAACCGGGCCGATCATGTATTAGAAATCATTCTTTTTTCAAGTAATGATATGATCTCATCGATCAAATACTCCGGCGTTGATGCACCGGAGGCAATAAAAATTGATCCCCGGTCCGGCAGGGCAATAGACCCGATTTTTGCCGGTGAATCGATCAGGTATACGCAATCCTTTTCTTTCCTGGCCAGTTGATATAGATGGTTGGTATTGGCACTGGAACAGCTGCCAATGATCAAAATACAATCATACTGACCGGCCTTTTCCCGGATTTCCTGCTGTCGGGAGATGGTGGGATCACAGATGGTATTAATCAGCTTGATGTCCGCCACCCATTTCCGGATCTCATCCCTGATGCTCAAGGCCTTTTCCCGGATAAAGGTGGATTGAATGACCACCCCCACCCGGGTGAGTCCTTTGAATTTTTTCGCGGTAACATCAGACACCTCACCAACAATCAAGGCTTCTCTGACCTGACCGACAATTCCCTCTACTTCGTCATGGCCTTTTTTGCCGATGACCACGGGATAATAGCCGGCTTCCTCCAGATCTCTGATATGCTGATGGATGATTTTAACCATCGGACAGGTAGCATCGATAAATGGAATCCCCCGGCTTTTCAAAAGGCGAATGGCCTGAAGGGAAGTACCATGGCTCTGAATAATAACGGTCCCCTTGTCTCTGACCTGCTCCGGTTGGTTTATAATTTTCAATCCCTTTTGCTTCAGGTCGGCAATGACATGTTCATTGTGTACGATTTCTCCCAGCATATAATAATTCCCTTTTTGCCTCGCCGCCAACAGTTTATTTACCATATTCAAAGTCCGTCTAACCCCAAAACAATAACTTAGAAATTCGGATAAGACAATGTTCATGCAATAATGACTGACCTATCGTTTAATAAATAAAAGTAAACATCATGATAAAAATCACTTCAGGTCGTATTCCTCTTTGACCAGTTTTATATCCGAATCCACCATCATCTCGATCAACTGTCGAAAACCAACAGTGGGTTCCCAGCCCAGTTTTTCCTTGGCTTTAGAGGAATCCCCAATCAAAAGATCCACTTCTGCCGGTCTCATGAATTGTTTATCCAGGGTGACATATTCATTATAATCCAGGTCCAGCCGGGAAAAAGCAATCTCCACCAGTTCCCGTACCGAATGGGACTCTCCGGTGGAAATCACAAAATCTTCGGGAGTATCATGCTGTAACATCAACCACATGGCCCGCACAAAATCCCCGGCATAGCCCCAGTCCCGCTTGGCTTCAAGGTTGCCCAGGGGCAATTCCTTTAAAAGCCCCAGTTTTATTTTGACTGCATTGTAAGTGATTTTTCGGGTGACGAATTCAATTCCCCTCCTGGGTGATTCATGATTGAACAGGATACCGGATGCGGCAAAAATATCATAACTTTCCCTATAGTTGACTGTAATCCAGTGACCGTATACCTTAGCCACCCCATAGGGACTGCGGGGGTGAAAGTGCGTCTTTTCATTCTGGGGAATAGACTTGACCTTGCCAAACATCTCCGAGGATGAAGCCTGGTAAAACTTAATTTTGGGATTGATGGCCCGGATGGCTTCCAGTACCCGGGTTACCCCGATAGCCGTAAATTGAGCGGTTAATACCGGCTGATTCCAGGATGTGGGCACAAAACTCATGGCCGCGAGGTTGTAGATTTCTTCAGGCTTAATATCTTCGATTATTTTTATCAATGAGTACTGGTCAAGAAGATCCGCCTGCTTGATGGTAATTTTATCCTTGATATGCTCTATCCGGTCAAATTTTTCCATGCTGGAACGCCTGACCATGCCAAACACCTCATACCCCTTTCCCAGTAAAAAATCAGCCAGGTAGGAACCGTCCTGTCCGGTAACGCCGGTTATCAATGCCCGTTTAGCCATGAATATTTCTCCTTGAATATATTATATTTAAATCAGAAATTTCTTCAATCCCCAAAGTCTCGGATCCGAATTTCTATTTGATCTTTTTAACCGTCCTTTCCCATCGGGTTTTGGAAAAAAAATGAATAATGGTTTGGAATATGTCTTTGATTTTATGAAGAATTCCAGTGGTCAGGTATTCCTTGGTTGAAGATTCATAGGACCAGTATATTCGCCAGGGCTTGCCGATGATTAAATCCTGATGAACCGGTCCCCAGAACCGGGAATCAAAACTATTGTCCCGATTATCTCCCATGCAAAAATACTGGTTGGCTGGAATCCGGTATTCAGGGAAATTATCCCGGTAGCTGTTGAGCATATCTGAATCCTTGAAAAAGGTATAGGATTCTTTCAAAAGCTCATTATTAATATACACTTTTTTATCAATGATTTTGATGGTTTCGCCCGGTAAGCCAATGACCCGCTTGACATATTCCTTGTCCATTTCCGCTGGTGATTTAAAGGTCACAATCATGCCTCTTTTGATTTCCTGCTGGGGGAAGACCAGGCTGTCCACGGATCCGAGTGAACGAGAATAGGATACCTTATCAACCAGTAGATGATCTCCGATCAGCAGGGTATCTTCCATGGAACCGGTGGGAATCACAAAAGATTGAAGCAGGAAAGTCATGACAAAAAATACATAAATCAGTACTTCCGCAAAAAGTTCGAAGTATTCCCGGAAGATCCCTATTTCCTTTCTGCGTTCCCGGATGAGTCTCTTTTTTTCCTTCCGTTTTTCAATTAATTTTTTGATCATTTAGTATTTTACTTGAAAAGACTGCCAAAATCAATATCTACCAGCCAACAAACGCCACCCTTTTAAGCCCCGGATGAATTCCGAAGCCGGATCAAGCCGGCCCTGACAGAGGCCTTCATTGACATCAACCTTAAAACCAAGTAAAATCTACCCAACAACATGGTATTCACATCAATCCAATTCCTGGTTTTTTTCATGGCATGGACAGATTCTGTAAAAAAGCATATATTAAGTTCTTATGAAATATAAAACCCTGTTCAAGATTTTCGTTTTGCTGCTGTTTGTAGTTCTGCTGTATACTATTTTTTCAGAATTCCAGTCCCGGAAAAGAACAGATTCCCTCACCGATTACGAACCCGATGGAATTGAGATGAAATA
>DAOVIP010000101.1 GCA_030671465.1 Candidatus Aminicenantota bacterium
AATTTCTGGCCCTGGAGTCAGAGCTGAAGCAGTATGCAAAGACGGTGAAAGACTGCATCAAAAAAACCCGGAATTATCATCTGAATCCGTCAAAACTCTCCCAGGAAGACATTGAAAAACTGAAAAGCCTGGGATACATTCAGGACTGACAGTTTCAAGTTCTGATTGACTATCTCAGTCGGATGGGTCTCGCCAGCCTTGAATCCGGTTGTTTTCGGGAAACCATTTCCTGAACGGCCCGGGTCCCCTGACCAGACAATTTAAAAAGACCGTCACGCCTTGATATCGGTCCGGCAGCCGAATCCGGACCCGACATTTCGCCTGATCGCCGGGAAAAAGATCATGGGGCAGCCAATATTCCAACTCCCTGGTTTCGACATGACCGACCAATTGAACTCCCAGAACCACCCCCTGCTGTTCTCCGGATACCCAGTAATAGGGACCGGGATTCACAACGGTGATGACGCCTTCCAGATAACCATCCAGTCGGGCCTGGTTCGGGTTGACCCACCTGGCTTCCAGAGACACTTCCAGTTGATCCCAGGCAATGGCATGGTATCCCCTGGGCAGCCTCAGTGAATCGTGTAGTCCATATTCTGACTGGACCTCGACCACCTCAACCGGTTTGGCCAATCGCAGTGTTTCGCCCATGATATTGATATCAACCACCAGCCGCTGGGAGCCGGGCAATACGTCCAGCTCAATTTTCTTTTGCCGGTTGAACCAGTGGAATAATGCCGGTGGCCTCCAGCTTTCCGCCAAGGGCCTGATTCCGGAATCCTGAACTCGGGTTTCCAATTCCCACAAACGCGACGGTGTAAAACTGAATTTCGAAGGCGCTTTCAGGTTGAATACCATGGCTTTTTCAGCAGGTTTGACCTCCAGGCAGAAATTCACAGTGCCGGAAACAAATCGGGAGGGTGTGGAGATTTCAAGGTCTTGGCGGGGCTTTAGATCATGGCGGATGTCTCCGCCTTTCAATGACCAGAGAGATAAATATCCGCTCCGGTTCAACAACCTGATTTCCGGGTATTGCTGGATTCGCATTAATAATCTCCGCCGGTCTTTCCCGTAGTAGCGTTCGTGAATCACAATCCGGTCTACCTCCAGAGACTGTAAAATCCGGATGGAGTGAGAGGAGGGGAATTCTCTCATTTCCGTTTCCAGCTGGGATTGTAAAGGCGGCCACAATCCGGACACCCCGTTCACCAGCCGTTTCCAGTGATGGGAGGAGCTCACCATGGCCCGGATATCGGTGTGAATATTGACCGGAAGTTCAATGAGGGTACGGGACTGTTTGTCCGCTTCTATCTGACCATAGAATCTTTTATTGTTCCGGTCCAGGGCCCGTTGAGGATTTACCAAACTCATCGATTCCACACAAATCCCCAGAACAATAAATCCAATAAAAAAACCCTTCAGCGGTTTGCGTTTAAAAAAGTTTTTTATGATATAGGCGGCCAGCACCGCAATGATCAGTATAACAAACAAAGAAAGCCGATGGGGATTGCGGGTGGCCTGAAGCGGTGGGTATGCAAACCATAGCAACTGGAAGGGAAGCGGGATTTTCCAGGGAATGCCAAGTGTATAGGGCCCCATGGATAGGATAAAAAGACATAGTCCGGTTAGCCTTAAGCTGCTCAGCCAGGCGGGCATTTTCTTGATCAAAAAGCTGAAAGCAAAAAATCCCAGCACCAAAAAACCCGGAAACATATAGTTTTCAACGATTCCATCCCGTTTCCCGGTGGGCAAAAATTTTAAAGTCTGGCCCCACAACCAGTTCTCATCACTGACCGTAAACCAGCTCCAGACCGGCCCGGTATATTGAACCTGATTTTCCAGGGTTCTGATCATTCCGGTATGGCGGGCCGCCTGCTGGTAATGTAAAAATACCGGGACCATCAAAAGCCAGACCAGGAACACGCAGACCACCCACTGGATAATCTTCCTTTTGCTGAAATTTCGCCTCTGATAGAAAAACCAGATCAGGTTCCATATCCCCAGGAATATCCCCAGAAAAATACCGAGATAAATATTGATGGCAAAGGTCCAGAGCCAGAAACCTCCTATCACCCACAAATGACGCTTCAAACCCCTTTCCCAGAATTCCCGGTTGGCGTAGAGGATAAGGGGCAGCCACATCAAACCCAGCATGTGAAATCTTCCCAGGGAAAAAGCCTTCAGGATCCAGGGATTCAGGGAAAAAATCAAGGCCCCGACCAGGGCCGGCCATTCGGCTCCGATCAATTTTCTCAAAAACCAGAAAGTCATGATGGCGGTGAGCCACAGCATCAGAATGGAAAGCAAATTGGCAGTCAAAACCGGATTCCGGGTGAGGATCCATATTGGGAAGGCAAAGGGGGTCACCCCCAGCATATTTTCCGAAAGAGCCAGGGCAAAGGGATAGGGATACATGGCATTACCAGACCAATAATCAGTGAAGTCCAGGGTTTCCAGACAATGACAATTCCACAGCACGATCCAGGTATAAAAATTCGGGACCCCCCGGAACACATGGGTATCGATATGGGGCAGCAACCAGAACCGGTTGATTAATATTGCGACCAAGAGAATGAGAAAAACCAGGAGATGCTTGACTGTGAAAGGAGATTGATATCGATTCTTTGACCTGCTGCTCACATTTTTCCCCGTCTCCAGGAACTCAACTCGAACCGCAGTAGAACTTCAGTCCGAGGTTTTCAACAAAAGACCGGTCGTATCCAGCTTCAATTACTCATCCTGGGGTTTTTCCAGAATGATATAGGCCCCGTGGCTTTCCTTGCCATTACCAGCCACAGAGGTCACTACATATACATATTCATCTTCATTCTCACTGGCATTCCGGTGATTGTACTCGAATGTGTTCCCATCCACCTCATCCACTAGTACCCGTTCTCCGTCTTCAACATAATAAATCCGGAAAGCCACAATATTGAGAGTGTTCTGGGGGTTGGCCTGCCAGGTCAATTTGGCAAAGTATTCGACTGTAAAAAGGGTCCGGTTGATCAGGGATTCCCCGGTTAGTCCGATGGGGGGGTAAATCGGATATTTGATTACCCTGACGGTATCTTCATCGGTTACCGAAGATTCATCATAGACCACCGCATTCAGCTTGTGGGCGGATCCCTGGGCATAGGACTGGGTATTCCAGCTATAGGTATAGGGATCCTCGGTTGCCGTGCTCTTCAGTTTTCCATCCACATAAAAATCAACCTTTTCAATTTGGCCCTTGTCATCGCTGGTCTTGGCAATCACATCAACCACACCGGCCACAGAACCGTTCCAGATCAAATTGGCAACGGCAATGGTGGGCGGGCAATTCATGTCCACGGTGATTTCATCCTCAATGATCTCACTGTTGGTCTTATAGCCAATAACCTTGATGTCATGATCTCCCTTTTCATACTGGGTGATATCCCAATCGATCTCATAGGGTTCAGCCGTGGCTTCGCCGAGCAACACATCATCCACATAGAATTCAACCCGGGTCATGTCGGCAGGAACCTGAACCTTGGCTTCAATTTTATCCACATCATCACAGATGTTCTGATTGGCATGGGGGGTGGAGATAAACAATTCCTTATGGATGATGGAATAGAGGATCAACTCCTCCATCCAGTCCCGCCAGATCAGGTAAATCCCGTTTTCATTGGCAGTAATGGCCGGTTTGCTGTGAAAGGTGATGTGGGCATCCAGGGTCAGGATTTCTTTGCTCCACTGCCCATCTTCCTTGACCGCCAGGTTGATCCGGTTGGCTTCGGAATCCGGACAGGGCATATCGGCCCAGGTCACATAAACCCGACCTTCGGGACCGACTGCGATGCCGGGCCAGGCATTGTCATACTCATGAATATCACATAGCTCAATTGGACCATTGCTGACATTGTATTGATCGGTCCAATCACTGCTGCCGGCATATTTCGCTTCATAATAAATCGATTGAGAGCTGTAGGTCATATGTGCATGGTGGACATTCAGTTCACGGTCCACAAAAAGGTCACCGAAGGAAACGCATTTCTCCCCCGGCGGGATGGGAATATCCTGAACCGGTGCATCGATCAGGGTCCCGCCATCAGCGCAGTAAACATACTTACCCGGATCCTGGCCACTCTTGTAAACCGCATGAACACCGCCTTCCATATCGATAAACATGGCCGTATCTCTCCACTTGATCGAACCCTCAACCAGGGTCCAGCCATTGTTATAGCTGCCAGGCTCTCCGGTCCAGTACTTCACCGTACTCCAGAAGTTAGGCAGCGGGGTCCAGACCTGGCCGATGAAATGCATTTTCCCGGACAGATCGGCTCCACCCACAGGCTGGGATATATGGGCCCCGGAACCGGTCCAGACATGTTCCCGGTGCCAGCCGGAGGCATCCTTCCACACATGAACCAATTTGTCTCCGGGTTTTGGACTCATCCAAGAAATATGAACACTCTCTCCGCTGGGCCGGGCCATGATCCTGGGCCGCTGAAACTGGGGAAACACATCATGGGAATCCGGAATAACCTCTTCGTTCACAACTGCATTCTGAACAATCTGGGCGTAATGAAGGGATCCGTCATTGTCTTCCCAGATAAAATGAACATTATTGTTGTTATCCGAGCACAGGTCAAAGATACAATTCTGGGAATAAATACCCAGATTGATGATAATCGGTTCGGCCTGGGCCGGCATGTAGCCGGCACTATCTGCAGTGGCTTTTTCTTCAGCCTTTTCAAAGCCGATCAGGCTGAGCGAGATCAACAGGGCCACCATTATTATCAGTTTGAATTTCATCTAATTCCTCCTAAATAATTAAAGATGTAATTATATGCAAAAAATTTTGGATAGTCAACACCATTTCATGGAAAATTACTACAAATACCCCAAGGATCTCAGTTTTTCCTTTTCTTCCTCACTCAGGGTCACATTTTTCAGTCGTTTTCTCTTCATGACCGCAGCGATGGTTTTTTTCATCCGGTTCAGTTCTGACCTGAAATGGTTCAGCTGGCGGACTTTTTCTTTACCGGTCAGCTCCGAAACTTCAGACCGATCCTTGCCCAGGTCAAAAAGCTGTATGTCATCGACTTCCGGAGGGGTTCCGAATTCGGCAAAATAATCCAGGTCTTCCGGGGTAAATCTAAAATTATAGATGAGCTTGAAACGGTTTCTCAGCAGGGACAATTTCGGCGGAATTTGCCGGACCAGCCAGGCCACCGATGTCGAGGACAACAATTGTTCCCGGTCCCAGGCCTGCCCCTTTAAAAGCGGCATCAGGCTCAATCCATCAACCTGTGGATTCGGGCTGATCCGGTACTGATCCATCACCGTGGGCAACACATCAATCAACCCGACATTTTCCCAGATCTTTTTGCCTTTGAACCGGAAACCGGGGAACTTGATAAACAGCGGTACCTGAATCACCTCATTATACAGGGAATGGCAATGGGCCCAGCCCTGATGTTCATAGAATTCTTCACCGTGATCGGATAGAAAAACGATCATGGACCGGTCATAGATGTTCAGGTCCTTGAGGCTGCGGATAAAATCCCCGAAAAAACGGTCAAAGGCTAAAATTTCGGCATCATAAAGCGTTTCCATGGCCAGGCGCAGATTCGGTGCCACATCGTTTTTAAATTGTTTTTTATAAAAGAATGAATCCAGTTTTTTATATTCGGATTGCTCGGAAACCTGTTTCAGAAACTTTTCCGGAGGCGCATAGGGCGAATGAATCTGATAGGTATGCAGGAACATGAAAACAGAGGGCGCCTGAATCCTTTTCAGAAAGTCAAGGGCCTGAGCAAACATGACTTTTCCGCCCAGACTGTCTTTGGGAGAGGACAGAACCGAAAAAAGGTCAAACCCCCTGGAAAAGCCGAATTTGCCCTTCAACCATAAACCGGCATTAAAATTGACCGTAAAAAATCTTTTCGAAAGGTCTCTGCTCAGAAAAGGGTTATCCGCTGATAAAGAGGAATTCCGGGTTATTTGATGATTGAATTCATACTGCCCGGTAAAAAAGCTCATGAATGAGGGGAGGGTCCAGTTGCTCTGGGCAAAGGCCTCGGTAAACTCACAGCAATCCCTTCTGAATTCACTGATATGGGGGGTCAGGTCCACACCGTTCCGGGTGGCCCCCACCTTATCGTAGCGCAGGGTATCCAGGGCTATGACAAAAACATATTTCCGCTTATCTATATCAACAATATCATATATGACCGGCCGGTTCGCCACCAGAATTCCATTTCCCTGGACCTCGATTCTGAACCGGTCCTGCTTCATTAATTTCATCTCTCTGAAAAAACTGTGATAGTAGGAATGGCCCAGGTAGGTTTTCAATTTAATCAGCTTGCCCTTTCGGTCCAGATAGATGGATGTCCTGATTTTTCCGGAATCAGTGGCTACTGCCTGAAAGGTGAAAAAAATTCCCTTTTTTCCCCGGATTTCCGGTGATAGGGTCAGAATCCCGCTCCCCTTGAAATGCAAAACCTGGCCATCTGCAATATGCCGGTCCATTTTGACTTTTTTGGCCAGGCTGAGCTCGGGTTCCTGGAGAACTGGTTTCAGGCCCGGCGCTGAAAACTCCAGCCGGTGTAATCCGCTGCGGTCCGGACGGGGGATCAATACCAGTAACAAGGCCGCGGCTATCAGGATGAAAACAAGAGCGATAAATGATTTTTTCATTCTGGCCATGTTACCAAATGCACTGATTTATGTCAATTTGAAGGATTTCCCCCGATAACCGATTCCCCGGTGACGCCCAACACATTTTCACCAGTGAATCAATCAATATAACCCATCGATTCCAGTTCTTTCAGTAATTCCCGGTTGTACCGTTCATCCTGCAGGATTTTCTCTTTTTTCAATTTATAGAGCCGGTATCGGGTTTTGCGTTTCAGATTGAAAACCTCCCGCAATACCCGGCCGTCCATGTTTTCCCCGACCGGAAGATCAAATAAATTCAGAATGGTCGGGGCAATGTCATAAATCGATGCCTTCTCAATTTTTCCCCTTTTGACCATTGGCCCCTTGACG
>DAOVIP010000002.1 GCA_030671465.1 Candidatus Aminicenantota bacterium
AGCCTTACTTCGGTATATCTCATGGCAGCCGGGGGATCTCCATCAATAGATCCAAAATTGCCTTGTCCGTCAACCAACATATATCTCATAGAAAAATCCTGCGCCATCCGGGCCAGGGTATCATAGACAGCCGAATCTCCATGTGGATGGTATTTACCGATCACATCTCCAACAATACGTGCTGATTTTTTATAAGGGCGGTTATAAAGTGTACCGGTCTGATAAAGCGAATAGAGGGTTCTTCGGTGTACCGGTTTCAAACCATCCCGGATGTCCGGAATGGCCCTGCCGATAATAACACTCATGGAATAATCCAGATAAGAGGTTTGCATCTCATTTTCGATGGTTACATCTTCTATTCTTTCTTTGATCTCATCTATGATATCCATCTTCTATCCTTATATATCCAGGTTTTTAACGTTCAGAGCATTTTGAAGAATAAACTCTTTTCGCTTATTGGAGTCGCTGCCCATCAAGGTATCAAATATAGTTTCGCTTACAAAAAAATCATTAATATTAACTTTCAGTAAAGTTCGAAAATTAGGATCCATGGTGGTTTCCCATAACTGTATGGGATTCATCTCACCCAGTCCTTTATATCTTTGAATAGAAAATTTGCTCTTTATCTTATCAAACAGGGTGGAGACGAGTTCTTTTGATTTTTCAGTATTAAATTCAAAACCGTTAATCCTACATACATACGGAGCTTGGGGGAAGTGTTTGAGTTTTTCATAAGACTCATTTACTTCAGCAAACAATGGACCGGTCAAATATTCCCAGTTCAGGGATTTTTTCATGACCACGCCATTTAGTTCATATTCAATATCCAGATTGAAAGTAGAGTATTCTTCATCAAAATTGATGGTTACGGATCGACAACAATCCACTTCCCCAATTCTTTCGGCAATTTCCTCTGTCTTTTTGGCATCCGAAAAGGTATCTTCATCTTTAATCAATTCAACCAATTTGTTGGTTAAAGCCCTGGGCATCCCTCTTTTTTCAATACTATCCATCAGGTAACTTCTCTTATTAACCAACTTGATGAATTTGACCAGTTTGGAACCTTTTAATACTTCTGTCGTATTTTGTTCATTGTATACAATGGCTTCTTCACCAATAAGTTTTATGAGGTAATTATCCAATTCCTTCTCATTTTTAATATACTTTCTGCTCTTTCCTTTTTTAACCAAAAACAAGGGAGGTTGGGCCAGGTAGAGATATCCCTTTTCAATAAGCGGGCGCATATATTTGAAAAAGAAAGTCATGATCAGCGTGCGGATATGGGATCCATCAACATCGGCATCAGTCATAATAATAATTTTATGATAACGCAATTTCGAAATATCAAAGCTTTCTATACCGATTCCCACTCCTAAAGCCGCAATAATGGTTTTTATTTCCTCATTTTCCAGCATTTTAGTAGTGGTGGCTTTTTCCACATTTAAAATCTTTCCCTTGAGGGGAAGAATAGCCTGAAATCTGCGATCCCTTCCTTGCTTGGCAGATCCCCCAGCTGAATCTCCTTCTACGACATATAATTCACTTTCTTCCGGGTTTTTGGTCTGACAGTCAGCAAGTTTTCCGGGTAAAGTGGTATTTTCAAGAAGAGTCGATTTTCTGACCAAATCTTTTGCCTTTCTTGATGCTTCCCGCGCCTGGGCAGCCAGAGAGGCTTTATTGACAATGGATTTGGCAACCCCAATATTTTCCTCAAAAAATTCCTGTAACTTCTCATTTACAAAAGATTCAACAAGACCTTTTACATCAGAATTACCCAGTTTGGCTTTGGTCTGGCCTTCAAATTGAGGTTCTTTTAATCGGATTGAAATGACAGCAATCAACCCTTCCCGAACATCATCACCGGAAAAATTAACTTTAACCGCTTTCCGAAGGTTGTCTGATTGAGCAAAACTGTTGATGGTTCGGGTTATGGCCCCTTTGAAACCGGTTAGGTGGGTTCCCCCTTCAACAGTGTTGATGTTGTTTACATATGACAACAACATTTCACTAAAGGTATTGACGTATTGAAAGGCAATATCTATTTCGATTTCGTCCTTTTCCGAACTTAAATGAATGGGCTTGTTATGAACCTTCTCTTTTGAACCGATCAAATATTTTACATATTCAACAAGCCCCCCTTTAAAAACATACTGTTCTTTTTTGTTATCCCTCTCATCAATCAAGGTAATGGATAGACCCCTATTTAAAAAGGCCAGTTCTTTCAGTCGTTTTGACAATATGTCAAAACTGAATTCAATCATATCGAAAATCTCTTCGTCTGGCCAGAATGTAACCCTGGTTCCTCGCTTGCTTGTTTTTCCGATTTTCTTGAATTTCGATACCGGATTTCCCTGTTCATACTTTTGAAAATAAACCGCCCCATCTCTCTTGACTTCCAGATCCAAACGGGAAGATAGCGCATTTACAACCGAAACCCCCACTCCGTGAAGTCCGCCAGAAACTTTATAACTATTTTTATCAAATTTACCTCCCGCATGAAGGGTGGTCATCACAACTTCTGCAGCCGGTTTTTTCTCTTCTTTATGAATATCTACCGGAATTCCGCGTCCATCATCACTAACAGTGATGGATTCATCGAAATGGATTACAACTCCGATCTTTTTACAGTAACCAGCCATGGCTTCATCAATGGAATTATCAACAACTTCATAGACCAGATGATGCAAGCCAGTACTTCCGGTACTTCCTATATACATGGCGGGCCTTTTTCTAACTGCTACCAGTCCTTCCAGAACCTTGATGCTTTCTGCTGTGTATTTTTTATTAGCCATTTTTTACTCTCTTGAGATCTTTGTTTCCGCATTTTAATTCAATTAAGTTATCAAAACTTTTGAATTTATGAACTGAAGTGGCGACAACCTGGATATCCGGGCAATTTTCCAATAAAAAATCAATATTTTGATTATCGAAAGTTGTATCAAAGTCATCAATCAAGAAAACAGGATACTGGTTTTTTGTCTTTTTAAAAAGTTCTATAAAAGCGATATAAATCATTAATAGATGGAGTTTTCTCTCTCCGGAAGAATAAAATTTAAAATTTATTGATTTAAAGTAGAATTCGAAATCATCCAGGTGTGGTCCAATCATGGATTTTTGGTTTTTAATTTCCAGGTTTTTTGTTTTTTCCAATTGCTGGTAAAAAATGTCATCTGAAATGCCTTTATTTGTATCAAACGATGGTTTATATAGAATTGTCAGATGATTTCCAAATTTATTTTCGATTTCATGGTTCAATTTGTTTATGAATTGCATTCGGGTGTCAACAATTTTCGAACTCATTTCACTGATCGCATGGTTCCAACTATTGAGTTCCAGGACATTTTTTGTGGTTTTTAGTAAATAATTTTTTTGTTTTAAAAGCTTATTATAACTCAAAATATAGTGTATGTAAAGTGAATGAACACCAAATATAAATCGATTAATCACTTTACGCATTTCAGTAACACTGTCAATTGTCCGGTTATAATTGGAGGATGAAAAAAATACCGGATAAAAATACTTACTCAATTCAACCACGTTCGAGTTTTTTTTATTTAAAAACAAATAAAATCCATTCTTTTTAAACGAAGCAATCAGCTCTGTTTCAATACTCCCTTTTAAAACCCCCATTTTCAAAAAAAAAGCGTTCATATCAAAATTAACCAAATCTGACTTTTTTACTTTTAAAAAAGACTTTCCAAATCCCAGAATAAATATTGCTTCCAATATTGAGGTTTTCCCAGCGCCATTCAATCCATATATTAAGTTTTTCTGGGATGATAAAGAAATATCAAGGCTGGTTAGATTTCTAAAGCCTTTTAGTTCTAATGTCTGTATAATCAAGCGGTTTATATATTAAGTGGCATTACAACATAAATAAAATTAATATCGCTTTCCTTTTTTGGTTTGAATATAAATGCACTATCACTATCGTTCACACCAATCTGAATATCTTCTGAATCAATGTGGGTGAGGAAATCAATAATAAAATTTCCATTAAAGGCGACTTCTAAAGGTTTACCATCATAGTCAAATATTAATTCCTCATGAGCTTCACCTTTTTCAGGTGTGGTTCTTTCGAGGATTAATTTCTGATCAGTAAATTTGAACGCTACTCCGTTGTTTCTGGTTTTAAAAATCAAAACACGGCGAAGCGTATTCAGTAACTCTTCAACATTAATAATGGCTTGATATTCAGTCTTTTCAGGAATTACAGCTTTATAATTGGGAAACTTTTGATCAATAATACGGGAAGAAAGAATTCGATTCTGGTATTTAAAAAATAAATTATTTTTGTCATAACTAAAATCCAGTTCACCTTTTTCTCCTATTTTAAGTAATTCAAGAAGGGTTTTTCTGGAAATAATGAATCCCACGGGTTCTGAGATAGGTGATTTGTTTTTATAATGGGTATACGATAAACGGTGACCGTCTGTAGCCGCCATTTCCAGAATATCTTCATTGATGTTCATCAATGCTCCACCCAGGTTAAATTTCATTTCAGGAGAGATAATATAATAATTCTTTTGAATCATTGAATTTAATTTTTCCATTGAGATTTTGATCGAGGAGGAAAAATCTGAAACCGGCAATTGTGGATAATCTGATGATTGAAGTCCCAATAATTTGTATTTACTGGTCTTGGTTTCATTGCTTATATTAATCTGTAAATCATTGTTCTCTGAAATTTCCACAATTCCTTCAGGCATTTTTGACATTAAATCATAAAAATCTTTTCCATTTACCGTAAAAGTACCTGGTTCTTTTACATCAACTTGAATACTGGACGACAAACCAATCTCAAGATCCGTGGCAACCATCTCCAGTAGGTTGTTTTCAGTCGCGGTTAACATTATATTTTGTAGAATATCCATAAGGGTTTTTTTCTCAAAAACACCTTGAAATAATCTTAATTCATTTGCAAATTTTGATTTTTCCACAAAAATTTTCATTTTTTTCTACCTCAATTTATATTAATAATAATATCATAATATATATATAAAAAAAAGAAATAGTATGTTAAAAAGTGGAAAATTTGTTTTCTTATTATACAGTACTTGTTTTTCATTCTGAATTACCTGTTGAAAATTTCTTATTTGTGATAAAAATATTTAAAACAATGCAATAATTAATCTTGAAAGAAGTTAATGAAAGAGTTAATCTGTTTGGAAAAATCTTCATTGCTTTCGATTTCATTTTCGATCTTCTTTATTGAATGAAGGACGGTTGTATGATGTTTTCCTCCAAATTTACTTCCAATCTCGGTTAAGGGATTTTTGGTTAATTTTTTACAAATATACATTGCAATCTGGCGGGGAAGAGCAATCTTGGGTCGATTATTTTTTGATTTGAGCTCTCCAACCTTAATATTGTATTTTTTAGCAATAAATTCTTGAATACCTTCGATGGTTATGGTTTTCTTTTTTAATGAAATATAGGGTTTTAATGCTTCTTTAGCAAACGATAATGTAATTTCGTTTCCATTCATATCCGAATATTTTAAATCTGCATAGCCGATTAGTCGATTCAAAGCCCCTTCAAGTTTTCGGATATTATCCTTTATGGAAGATGCCAGAAAATAAACCACCTCATTGGAGATTTCAAATTGTTTTTTGGTGAGACTTTTATTTCGGGATACTTCTGAAATTTTCTTTTTGAGTATGGCAATTCTGCCTTCAAGATCATAGGGAAGGATATCCACAATACCTCCCCATTCAAATCTTGATTTTATCCTTTTTTCCAAATCTGGAATGTTATCCGGGTGTTTGTCTGAGCAGATTACAATTTGTTTTTCCATTTGAATTAATTTATTGAAAATATAGTAAAATTGTTCGCTGGTTCCTCCCCATTTGGTTATATATTGAATATCATCAATAAGTAAAACATCTACGGATGTGTATTTTTTTATAAACTCCGATCTCTTGTTCAGGCGGGTATATTCTACATATTCGTTCATGAGATCGCTAGTGGTTAGATAAATAACACTCATTTTTTGATTGTTTTCTACAATCCGGTTTCCAATAGCATACATCAGGTGGGTTTTCCCGAGCCCTACATCACTGTATATATACAATGGGTTATAAGATTTTCCTGGGAATTCGGATACACTATAGGCAAATGAATAGGCCATTCGGTTTGGATCCAGTTGAACAAAACTGCTAAAAGTATATTTGTTTTGCAGGTTGGATCGATGGTGCAGAACATTTCCCCTTTTGTTGTCCTCGGGTAAAGTTATGTCCTCTTCATCATAAAGGGGAACCAATTTTAAGGTAAATTTAAATTCCTTTTTGGTGTGATCATTAATTTTATTTAACAGATTTTTTTTTAACCAGCTGGTTTTTTTCTTATCTGGTGAACCAACAAAAACCACATTTTTATGAAAACCAATATAAGTCAAAGGTTTAATCCAATTGTCATAGGTGGGCTTATCCAGTATTTTCTTTAGATAATTTTTGGTTATTTCAAAATAATCCATTTTAGTTACTTTTCCACAAATTTATTAACACTTGTGGAAAACTAATCCTCTTATTTCCCGCCAAATGTTGTATGTTCATTATAATATAGTAAAGCTGAATGTGATGTCAATACTTGACAAAATTTTTTTTTATATTATATTGAGGAATGCAGCAAAAATCAAAATTTAATGCTATCAAAAAGAAATGTGCCGATCACAAAGCTGAATTTTTCAGCTTAAATACCCTGGACTTAAAAGGAAAATTACATTCGTTGACACTCCCGGTTTATATGTTTAATGAAGAGTTAATGGATCATGGCGTTGGGTTTGATGCTTCTTCATATGGGTTTGCCAAAACTGAAAGAAGCGATATGACAATGATCCCGGATCTGGATTCTATGTTTATGGATCCATTCTCTCAAAAAAAGACTGCTGTTTTTATGGCCAATATTTATTTAACCAACAGTGAGAAATCCAGATTTTCTCAGGATGTTCGTTTTGTGGCAAAAAAGGCGGAAAAGAGCCTAACCGAATCAAAAATCGGTTCAACGATTATGATGGCCCCGGAATTCGAATTTTTTATTTTCAAAAATGCAGAATACGGGGTTGAAGAAAATGAATGCTTCTATTATATCGAAAAGGAAACAGAAGAGAAGAAAAATTTTTATCATTCCCCAGCACCAGACGACCCATATATTGATTTTAAAAATGAAGCCACCTCAATCCTTAATGATATAGGGATAAAAGTGAAATACCACCATCATGAAGTTGCGGTAAATCAGCATGAAATTGAGACCAATTTCGATACGTTATTAAAATCAGCGGATGATGCCGTAAAGATAAAATATGTCCTGTTTAATTTGGCCAAAAAGCATGAACTTTTTGTTACTTTTATGCCCAAACCGTTTTTCGGCAATGCAGGTAATGGCTGGCATATTCATCAATATGTTTTAAAAGGTCAAAAAAATCTTTTCTTTGATGGTGCGCGATATGCCAAATTTTCGAAGAAAGGATTGAATTATTTAACTGGGTTATTGTTTCATTCCGCTTCTCTATCCGCTTTTGCCAATCCATCCACCAATTCATACAAAAGGCTGGTACGAGGTTATGAGGCTCCGGTTGCAGCGATATTTGGACAGTCAAATCGAAACGCATCGATTCGAATTCCCACCTATTCCCGGCCCGAGCAAACCCGATTGGAATACAGGGCCAGTGATGCGTCATCCAATCCCTACCTTGCTCTTTCAGCAATGCTGATGGCAGGTATTGATGGAATTAAGAAGAATTTGGATCCCGATGAATATTATTTCGGACCTTTCGATTCCGGTATTCCTAAGACCAGGGCATTAAAAAAGAAAATTAAAATGTTACCGGAAGATCTGAATGAAGCTTTGGAAGGATTGATGAAGGATAACGGATATTTGAAGGCAGATGATGTGTTTAATGATCAGATTATTTCCCGTTGGATTGAGTTCAAGCGGAATGAGATTAAAGAAATCTCAAATATTCCCCACCCCAAAGAGTTCGAACAGTATTTCAATTTCTAAACTTTTAACAATATTGAATTGTTCATTGATTGGGTTCCAACAGTAAAGAAAAACATGACCATTAGATTACCCGAATCTATAAAACGCTTTTCGATCAGGATAGTAGCGATAATATTGATTCTGATAATATTAATATCTCCTTATTTTTTAATTATTGATTTCGTTACTTATTCTCCTCTGGTTCTAACCGTATGGTTGCTTTCTGCTGCATATTATGTGTTTGTACAGAGCAGAAAAAGATAGAACAGATATCTGCAGCGAATGGATTTTTATCCCAGAACAATTGTTAATTATTAACAATAACATATTTCTGTTTTTCATTTCAGTTGGTTAGAATCCGGTGCTATGATATAATGGGTTTTTTGAATTCACACCCTCTAATCGGCAATGAATGATATGATAAGCAACAGAATGGTTACTCGCGATATCCAATTGGATAAAAAAAAGGAGAAATCCATAGAGGAATATATGCATTTTTTAATGAAATCCAATAAAGAAACCAATTTGATATCCAGGAAGATGACCCGGGATAATCTTCTCTGTTTGATACAGGAAACGCTCTTTATCGGCCCATTGGTTTCAAAGCCGGGAATCATTGATGCCGGCAGTGGAAATGGTCTGCTGGGAGTACCATTGGCGATTTTAAATAAAAAACGCCCGGTTGTTTTAGTGGAAACAAAAAAGAAGAAAGTTTCCTTTCTTCGTAAATTGAAAAGTCAAATGTCACTGGATAATATTGAAATTTATGAAGGGCCGATTGAGGATTATTTAAGAAAAACACCTTCGGAAAACTTTTCTCTGGTAACCAGAGGGTTCCCTCGACTTGAAATAATACTGCGGTATTTACATAAAGGAATTGTTCGGGAGATTCTGGTGATTACCGCCAAGAGAAAAATGATAAAAATAAAAAAAGGTATGGAAAGTATTACACAAAAAATTTATAATATACCTTTTAGGGATAATATAGTCATTTACAAAATGGAGAATGTTTCACGTGAAACATAATGAAAGAAATTGCGAAATTATTGCCATTGCCAATCAAAAAGGCGGAGTCGGAAAAACCACGACCGCCATTAATTTGGGCGCTGCGTTTGCCATTGCCGAGAAAAATGTTCTGTTGGTGGATCTTGATCCGCAGGCCAACTCAACCACTGGTCTGGGATTTGACAAGCATGGAATCGAAAAAGATATCTATTCGCTTCTGATTGGAAAAAATCGTATTGAAGATGTTGTATTGGCTTGTGGCCTTCAATTTATGAAATTGATCCCGTCTTCAAGGAATCTTGCCCGATTTGAACTGGAACTGATATCTGAAGACGACAACCATCTTTATTTAAAAAGTAATTTAGAAACGATTGTTGATCGCTTTGATTATATTATTATCGATTCTCCACCATCTCTGGGACTGCTTACCATAAATGCCCTGACCGCCTCGGATAGTGTTTTGATTCCCATTCAAACTGAGTATTATGCATTGGAGGGCCTATCTGATTTGATGAATACAATCAAGAGAATCCGGGAAAACTTTAATTCTCAATTGAAGATCAAGGGCTTTCTATTGACCATGTTTGATGAAAGGACCAATTTGTCCAAACAGGTTGGTGAAGAGATACGGGGTTTTTTTAAATCGAAAGTTTATGAATCGATTATTCCCCGAAATGTAAAAATTTCCGAAGCCCCCAGTTTCGGGAAACCGATTCAGTTGTATGATGTTAAATCAGCAGGTTCAAAGGCCTATATGACTTTGGCAAAGGAGATGATGATTCGATGAAAAGAAAAGTTTTGGGAAAGGGAATTGAAGCTATTATCTCCAACCGATCACCAGAAACTTCAGAAAAAATCCTATCTGATATTAATATTGAAGACATTTATCCCAATCCCTTTCAACCCCGAAAGGATTTTAACCCGGTAAAAATAAAAGAGCTTGCCAACTCAATAAAGGAAGCGGGAATGATTCAGCCCATTGTGGTTTATAGGAAGGAAGACAAATATTATCTTCTGGTTGGAGAGCGTCGATGGAGGGCGGCCCAATATTTAAAATGGTCAACAATCCCGGGGCTGGTTAAAGACTTAACCATTGATGAGATAATGCTTGGTACCCTGGTTGAGAATATTCAGAGAGAAAACCTGAATGCAATTGAAATTGCCGAAGGTATTGACTTGCTGATGAAAAAGAATGATTTCAATCAGGAAAGTGCATCTGAAAAATTGGGAATGAACCGTGTTACCTTAACCAATTATTTGCGTTTATTGAAATTGCCTGAGGCTATCAAAAAGGGAATTGTGACCGGTGATTTGTCTCCCGGTCATGCCAGGCCCTTACTTTCTCTGAACGGTCAGGATGATATGATGCAGGCATTTTTAAAAATTCTGGATCAAAAGCTTTCTGTCAGACAAACTGAAGCTTTGGTTAAGGCTTTCTATAAAACCAAAAGCAAATTGACCAGGGTTGAAGATCCGGATCAACAGAAAATTGAAAATAAATTAACCCGCTTTTTTTCAACCAAGGTAAAATTAATCTATTCGAAAAGCGGAAAAGGAAAAATTGAGATTCATTTCAACAAGCTTGATGAGTTTGAAAGGATATATAAATTGATTTTCAAGGAGTAGTGGATGTCCAAAAATGAACCACCGATCAAAGTAAATGCCTTTATTGATAAAGATACGGAAGTTAAAGGGGATATTCGTTTTAAGGAATCTTTTCGAATTGATGGTAAATTTAAAGGTAAAATCCTTGAAGGCGACACCCTCATTATTGGTGAAAGTGCCCAGGTGAACGCTGATATTGAAGTTAGAAATATTTCAATAAATGGAAGGGTCAAGGGATCGATTATTGCCAGGGGCAGTACTGAAATTTTTACCCTAGGAAGGGTTACCGGTCAAATCATTACAGGGAAATTAATCATAGAGGAAGGGGCCTTTTTTCAAGGAACTTGCCAGATGGAGTTGAAAGCGTTAGAGGAAAAAAAAACGGATGGAGATGAAACAACCCTCAAATAGCATCAATACCGGGGGTATGCTTTTTTTGCACCATTGAGTTGAGTCATTTGTTTTTTATATTGAATTGGTATTGATATATTATGGATATACAAATTGCGGCAATTATACCGGCTCGATATGATTCCACTCGTTTCAAAGGTAAACCCTTGGTAAAAATAGCTGGGAAACCCATGATCGAACAGGTTTATCGACAGGTTGAAAAATGTAAAAAGTTCACTGACATTATTGTTGCAACTGATGACAAAAGGATTGCCCAAACAGTTTATAAATTTGGGGGGCAATATCAGATGACTTCCGGGAACATCCGATCCGGGACTGATCGGATATGGGAAGTACTTAAAAACAGTAATTATGATGCGGTCATCAATATTCAGGGTGATGAGCCGCTGATATCTGAAAAACTAATCTCAAAATTGTATGATACCCTGCTTAATGAAAAAGAGAGGGTTGTTTCCGCATTTTATGTTAACAAATCCTTTGAGGATTTTGGATCCAGGGATATCGTTAAGGTAGTTTTGGATAATCATTTTCAGGCGCTTTATTTTTCCCGTTCTCCTGTTCCTCATCAAACAGTTGATCAATTTCAGGAATTTAATCAACATATAGGCATTTATGGCTATTGGCGCGATATTTTGGAAAGGTTTGTAAATTTTCCACCTTCAAAGCCGGAAAAGTTAGAAAGACTTGAACAATTGCGTTTCTTATCCAATGATATTATGATCAAGTTGGTCGAGAGTGACTGTCCGTCGATCGGAGTTGATGTTCCAGAGGACATAGAAAGAATTGAAAACTTGATGGGTATCGAAAATGAAAAAGACTAAATATATTTTTGTTACTGGAGGAGTTCTATCTTCTTTGGGCAAAGGCATTGCCGCTGCTTCTATTGGCAATATTCTGGAATCTTATGGATTTTCCATCACCATCATCAAATTTGATCCCTATTTAAATGTTGACCCGGGAACCATGAGTCCGCTCCAACATGGTGAAGTGTTTGTAACGGATGATGGGGCTGAAACAGATTTGGATCTTGGCCATTATGAACGGTTTACCCAGGCCAGGATGTCACAGAAAAATAACTGGACTGCAGGAAGAATCTATCACCAAATCCTCCGCAAGGAAAGGCGGGGGGATTACCTTGGAAAGACGGTCCAGGTCATTCCCCATGTTACCGATGAAATCAATGCTGCAATCATGGCTATGGACGGTCAGTATGATATTATCATTTCGGAAATAGGGGGAACAGTTGGTGATATCGAAAGTTTACCGTTTTTGGAATCTATTCGTCAGATCGGTCTATTACTTGAAAAAGAAAACGTTATCTATATACATTTGACTCTGGTCCCCTATATAAAAACTGCCGGTGAACTGAAAACCAAACCCACCCAGCATAGCGTGAAAGAATTAAGGGGAATTGGAATTCAACCGGATATCCTGCTCTGTCGATCTGAAATCCCCATCTCGTTGGAATTAAAGAAGAAAATTGCCCTGTTTACCAATGTAAGGGAAAAAGATGTTGTTAGCGCCTTTGATGTGAAAAGTATTTATGAAATTCCATTGATTTTCAAAAAAGAGGGTCTTGGAAATTCTCTGCTTAAAAAATTGAATTTGAAACAAAAGAAGGATGACTCTAAAAAATGGCAGGCCTGGGTAACCCGGGCGAACAATCTGAAAAAGGAAGTGGTTATTGGTATAGTAGGGAAATATGTAAAATTGTATGACTCTTATAAAAGTTTATTTGAAGCACTTTTTCATGGCGGGGTTGAAAATAATGTTTCGGTAAAACTGGATTTAATAGAATCCGAAGATTTATTGGGAAAACCTTTGGATGAAAGATTCAGGAAAATAAATGGGATTTTGGTTCCCGGAGGATTTGGTCTGAGGGGAATTAAAGGCATGATGATGGCAATTGAATATGCCAGAAAAAATAAAATTCCATTTTTTGGAATTTGTCTGGGCATGCAAATCGCCACCATCGAATATGTTCGAAATGTTGCTGGGATTAAAAATGCCCATTCCACTGAGTTTAATTCCCAAACCCCAAATAAAATATTTTTAAAACTGAAAGAATTGGTAGATATAAAAGAAATGGGCCATAATATGCGGCTTGGTGAATTCTCTTGTCAAATTAAAAAGGACACGTTAAGCTACAAAATTTACAATAAAGTTAAAATCTTTGAAAGACATCGCCATCGCTATGAATTTAATCCGAGATTTGAATCGGTTATAGAGAAAAACGGAATGACCATCAGTGGAAAAAATCTGGAACGGGATCTGGTTGAAATGGTAGAGCTAAATGATCATCCCTGGTACATCGGATGCCAGTTTCACCCGGAGTTCAAATCAAATCCGATGAAACCCCATCCGCTTTTTGTGAGATTTATAAGCGCGGCCAAGAGCAATCAAACGAAATAGATATCGTTAATTTATAACGATATTTACCAGATGGTTTTTAATTTCTCAACAATTTTCTCCAGGTATTCCTTATCTGTTTCATCGAAATCATTGAATTTTTCACTATCAACATCCAAAACCATTCTGATTTTATTCCTGCAGTCAAAGCCAGGAACGACAATCTCGGAGTTGGATCGGGAATCACAGGCAACATGCCCTGGAAATTGATGAACATCCGGTACAATAATTGTCTCTTCCTGGTGTACGGCTGCCGCACAGGCACCCTTTTCCAAAGATAGTTTCATACAGGCAGGCGGCCCCTGGAAGGGTCCGAGAATCAACTCTTGGTCATGCAAGAAATAGAATCCCACCCAGAAAAAATTGGGAAATCTCTCCTTCAAGATGGCAGTTATATTTGCCAATGTGGCAACAATATCCACATGTCTATTTATCTGGGCCTGGATCTGTTTTAAGGCCCATTTGTATGCTTCTTTTTTTTGCATCTTTATCTCCTTTGTATTTTTGACTATACAAAAAATTAAATAATTGTCAATTCATGAGCTTTATATACGAACACTTTGACAATTTTTTCGTAATCATTTATAAATATGTTTGGTCTTTTTTTAACCATTTAATTGAAATGAGGTGAATATGAAACAAAAAAAGTGGTTGTTTTTATTTTTCCTGATGATATCTTCAATCTTAATCATGGCGGATTCATTTCCCCTGAACTTTGATCGCTATCATACTCCTGATGAGTTGAATCAAAGCCTGAAAAAGCTGGCAAATTTGTTTCCCCGCATTACCAAACTACACAAAATTGCGATTAGTCCTGGCGGCCGAAAGGTAATGCTTCTGGAAATAGGCCCGGAAGTGAAAAATAAAAGAAAGAAAAATCCTGCTATATTGGTTGTAGCCAATATGAGTGGAACCGTACCGATTTCCAGTGAGGGAGCAATGAAAACCATTCAAATAGTTCTGGATAAAGAAGAATCCAGAAGCGATAAAACCTGGTATATCTGTCCGGTTGGAAATCCAGATGCCTTAAATCGATATTTTTCCAAACCTCTGGCAATGAACTCACGAAATAGCCATCCTCATAATGATGATATGGATGATCAGCTGGATGAAGATGGTACGGAAGATCTTGATGGAAATGGAATTATTTCCATGATGCGGGTCAAATCTCCGGAGGGAAAATGGATTCCGATTCCGGGTGAACCCAGAATGATGAAAAAAGCAGATTGGTCTAAAGGTGAGAAGGGATTATATAAAGTCTATGTTGAAGGAATTGATAATGATGGAGATGGGCAATACAATGAGGATGGACCGGGTGGAGTAGACATTGCCATCAATTTCCCCCATTTATTTAAGTTTTTTAAAAAAACCGGAGGTGCCTGGGCCGGGAGTGAAACAGAGAGTTTTAATTTAATCAAATTCATATTTCAACATCCTGAGATTGCCCTGACCTTTTGTCTGGGTGAAACCAATTTTTGCCTCATCCCGCCCAGAGGTGGGCGAAAGGGAACCGCAGATTTTTCCAAGATAAAAATTCCCGAGCGGGTTGGAAAAATGTTTAAGATGGATGTCAGCAGAACCTATACCATAAAAGAGATTATTGAAATTGTAACACCTTTTGTTCCCGAAGGTTTTGAAATTACTGAATCCATGGTTGCCAGCTTTTTAGGCCTGGGTGCAATGGTGAATCCTTTGGCGGCGGATCTTAAATTCTATAATGAAGTATCTGAAAAGTATAAGGAATTTCTTAAAAAAAATAAAATGGATAGCAAACGTTTGGATCCTCCAAAAGCCAAGGATGGATCTTTTGAACTCTGGTCTTATTATCATCTGGGATTGCCTTCTTTTAGCCTGGATTTCTGGACATTGCCGCAGTTAAAGGAGGAAAAAAAAGGAAAGTCGGACATTACACCTGAAAAACTGGAGAAAATGAGCAATGAAGAATTTTTAGCCCTTGGAGAAGAGAAAATTGATGCATTTCTAAAATCTTCCGGTGCTCCGGCCAATGTTAAAGCCAAGATGATTATGAATGCGGTTAAGAATGGCATGATGACCACAAAAAAGATGACAGCGATGCTCCGAAATATGCCCAAACCCAAGAGCAAGGAAGGCGGTGATCCTGTTTTAAAGGCATTGTTGGCCTTCAGTGATAAAGAGTTGAAGGGAAAGGGCTTTATGAATTGGAAACCTTTCCAGCATAAGACATTGGGAAAAGTTGAGTTGGGCGGAGCTGTTCCCTATTCTCAAACTACTCCTCCAGCTCATATGATTAATCAATTGATTGAAGGACAGGTCCCCTGGATTCTTCATTTGGCAAAAAAAATCGCCAGAATCAAAATCGTGAAATCAGAAGTGAAATCCCTGGGCAACGGTTTATTTCGACTAAAAATCTGGATTGAAAACCGGGGTTATCTTCCGTATCCTACGGAAATGGGAAAAAGAAATAATCGTGTTCCTCCAATAGTGGTAACCATTGAGGGTGAAAATATGAAAATTATTGAAGGAAAAAAGAGAAGCCTGATTAAGGGTATTGCCGGAACCAGCAACCAGGTAGTGAACTGGATTCTTTACAGTAAAAAACCCGGGAAAGTAAAGATTAATGCCTTTACTCCTCTTGCCTGGGCAGACAGTACATTCTTGAATTTAGGAGGTTCCAAATGAAGAAAAAATATATACTTTTTATGATTATACTTCTGGGAATTGTATTTGGACCAGTCACCTCTTATTCAAAATCCAAAGTATCGGTTCCTCTACGGTTTGACCATTATTATGATTATGCAATGGTCATTGATGCCTTAAAGGTTCTTCATAAATCCTTTCCTCGATTAACCAAATTGGATCTGGTGGGAAAAAGTGAAGAGGGAAGGTCTATATATTGTATGACCGTCAACAATCCACAAACCGGTCCAGAACTTGACAAACCGGGTATATATGTGGATGGGAATATCCATGGTAATGAGATTCAAGCCACTGAAGTGGCACTGTATTTACTCAATTATTTATTGACGAATTATCAGAAAAATAAAGAAATAACCGCCCTGGTTGATAAAAAATGCTTTTATATTGTTCCCATGGTAAATCCGGACGGTCGTTTCCATTTTTTTACCGATCCCAATACCCCAAACAATAACCGGGGTTTACGCAGACCTCATGATGATGATCATGATGGCTTGGTGGATGAGGATTTCCCCGATGATCTTGATGGAGATGGAAATATTTGTACAATGCGGAAAAGGGATCCCCATGGGCTATTCAAAACAGATCCTGAAGATCCAAGGTTGATGGTCAGAATAAAGCCAGGAGAAACCGGAGAATGGACCATTCTGGGTTCGGAAGGAATTGATAACGATGGTGATGGTAAAATAAATGAAGATGCCGAAGGATATGTCGACCCCAATAGAAATTGGGGATTCGACTGGATGCCGCCTTATGTGCAGCAGGGATCCGGAGATTATCCTTTTTCCGGTGTGGGATTGAAAGCCCTGGCCAGTTATATTAGAAAACGCCCCAATATTTGCATTGCCTGGGCCTTTCATAATACTGGGGGGATGTTTCTGAGAGGACCAAGTACCAAAGCCCAGCCAGACTATCATCCTCTGGATATAGCAGTTTATGACTATCTGGGAGAACAGGCTGAAAGAATTACGCCCGGATACCGTTATCTGATCAGTTGGAAAGATCTCTATACCACCTATGGTGATTTTGGGGAATGGATGACCATGATTATGGGTTCTTATACCTTTGTGGGCGAACTGTACATGAGTAAACAGGAGAGTTTTAAAAGTTTTAAGGAGAGCAAAAAAGTATCCCCCAATGATGAGGATGATGAATTTTCTTTCAGAGGTGACAGATCCTTTGATCGGGAACGATTGAAGTTTAATGACCACTTGGCCCAGGGAAAATTGTATAAACCCTGGAAAGCGTTTAAACATCCGATTTATGGTGATATTGAAATTGGTGGATGGGTAAAAATGAGTTCACGTTTGTCAGATCCCTTCATGCTAATTGATCTGGTTCACCGCAATGCTTCAGCTGTTATTTTTTCTGCCAAAAACACACCGGATATAAGACTGGAAGTGATTGAGATAAACAAAATCACCCCGGATCTTACCCGTATTCGAACCCGGCTGAGCAATAGCAAGGCAATTCCTACCATGAGCTACCATGTACAGAATGTTAAACTTTACCCTCAGGATATGTTAAAAATATCAGGAAAAAACATCAAGGTAGTTGCTGGTGGTA
>DAOVIP010000204.1 GCA_030671465.1 Candidatus Aminicenantota bacterium
AGAGAAAATACCTTCAGCTCATTTTAAAGGATCACCGGATCAAATCACCGGTTGAGGGGATTCTGATGGAAACCTTCATATCAGCGGGGGAAAATGTTTTCCCCAATACCCCGCTGGTCGATATTCTGGACACCTCCAGTCTCTTTGTGGAGATTTTCATCGAAGAGCAGGAAATGTCATCGCTTGAACTGGGTCAGAGGGCCCGGATCATTATGGATGGCCTGGAAGAAAAGGACCTCAGCGGCACAGTTAGTTTTTTCGGCAAAAAAGCAGAATTTTCACCGAAATACATCATTTCCGAAAAAGAACGCAAATCATTGCTGTACCGGGTAAAAATCGCCATTGACCGGGATATTGACCGGTTTAAAATCGGAATGCCCGTTACCGTAATTCTTATCCGGAACGAATCCGGATCATGAGGGGTGTCATTCCGAGAAAAAATGATTGAGACAAAGAACCTATCCAAATCATTCAAGGATATCAAGGCGGTCAGAGATGTCTCCTTCCGAATCCCGACCAACAGTATCACAACCATTGCCGGCGCTGACGGTTCCGGCAAATCCACTATTTTTAAAATGCTCATGGGGCTCATCAAAAAAGATGCCGGCAGTATTTACCTGAAAAATGAAGACATCGGTTCTGATTTCAACCAGATCACCCGGCTGACCGGGTATATGCCCGAACGCTTCTCTCTCTATCCGGATCTGCGCGTTGAAGAAAATCTCAATTTTTATGCAGACATCCATCAGGTGCCGAGATCCAGAAGGGAGAAACTGAAGCAAAGACTGCTGGAGACCACCGGAATGATTCAATTCAAAAACCGCAGGGCCCGGGCCTTGTCCGGGGGTATGAAACAAAAACTGGCCCTCTCCTCTATCCTGCTCTCTGCTCCGGAGCTGGTCCTGCTGGACGAACCGACAACCGGTGTGGACCCGCTCTCCAGGATTGAGTTCTCCAATATCATCAAAGATCTGAAACAGGAGGGAAAGACCATTTTTATCTCCACTCCCTATCTGGATGAAGCCGAAAACAGTGACCACATCATCTTTCTAAAAGAGGGAAAGATCATCAAAAAAGGACCCATGAAAACCATCAGAAAACAATTCCCTGCCCGGATATTTTCCGTTCTCCCCAGGGGGAATATATATGAAATCATGGATCAGATGCACCGACATCCGGATCTGAAAAATTCCATCTATATCCGGGGGAAATTCATAAAATACATCCAGGTTTCCTCTAAAAATCACCTGGACCTGCTCCCGGCCATTTCGGTGAAGGAGGAATCCCCCAAACTGGAAGATATTTTTCTGTATTACGAAAGACAATCTACGATCAACCCGGAAGGACTCCATGCCAGCACTGATTGAAATCAAAGACCTGACCAAGAAATTCGGTCATTTTACTGCTGTTAATGCCATCAACTTTTCCATCCGTCAGGGAGAAATCCTGGGGTTCCTGGGCCCCAATGGTGCCGGGAAAACCACCACCATCAAAATGATTAACGGCCTGTTAAAGATATCATCAGGCCAGGTATTGATCAAAGGTCTGGATGCCCGGAAAAACCGCCGGGAAATAAAGAAAATCACGGGTTATATGTCTCAAAAATTTTCACTCTATCCGCTGCTGACCTCTCTGGAGAACATCGAGTTTTTTGGCGGCATATCAGGGTTGAGCCGGCATAACATTCAGAAAAAAAAAGAGGAGATACAGCCTCTCATCCCCCGTCCCATTCTGACCCAGAAGATTGTTGACATCCCCCCCGGGATGAAGCAGAAAATCGCCCTTTTTGTCTGCCTTATGACCGATCCGGAAATCATTCTTCTGGATGAGCCCACCTCCGGAGTGGATCCGGAAGTAAGGCGAAATTTCTGGATGGAAATTTATCAATTGAAAAAAAGCGGCAAGACCATCCTGGTCAGCACCCACAATCTGGATGAAGTGGAGTATGCCGACCGCATAATCATCATTCATCGAGGCAACATCATCCTTGAGGGAGAGCCTTCGGAACTTCAGGCCCGGCAGGGCAAGGATTCCATCGAAGCCCTGTTCAAGGATGCCATCATCAACTATGACAATCAATTGTCCAGGACCGGGGGAGCCGAATGCAGCGACTGAAAGCAGTCATTATAAAGGAATTTTTCCATATACTCAGGGACCCGGCCAGCCTCACCATTGTCTTTCTGATGCCGGTACTCATGGTATCCATTTACGGGTATTCAATCAGTTTCGACCTGAAATCCATTGATGCCGGTATCATCGACCTTTCCGGGGGTGACCTGGCCGGACAACTGATCAAAAAATTCGCCAATAATCAATACTTTCGGATCCGGTCACTGGGCCTTTCCCAATCCAATCCGATAGAAACAGCAGAGAGGCTCCTGAAATCGGGTGAACTCAAAGAAGTGATTATTATCCCTCCGGACTTCTCCCGGAAAATCCTACACCACCCTCCGGCTGAAATCGGGATTGTCATCGATGGCAGCGATTCCAATGTGGCAAACCTGATTCATCAATACAATGAAATGGTCATCATGAACTTCGTTTCCGAATTTCAAAACCTGAAGGATATCCTGACCATCAACACCTCTATTCTTTTCAATCCGGAAGTGAAAAGTACCTTTTTCTTTATACCCGGAATCATTGCCATTATCCTGCTCATGATTTCCGCCCTGCTCACCTCTCTCAGCATATCCCGGGAACGGGAATCCGGCTCTATCGATCTGATCTTTATCTCTCCTCTGAAATCTCATGAAATCATTATCGGCAAAACCATTCCCTATATATTTGTGGCCCTGCTGGATGGCATCCTAATATTTCTGTTTGCCCGTTTCTGGTTTCATATTCCCTTCAAAGGAAATCTCCTGGTTCTGTTGATATTCTCACTGCTCTACATCCTGTCAGGCCTCTCCCTGGGCATACTGATCTCCTCGATAGCCCCCAGTCAAAAAACGGCCATGCTGGCCACCCTGCTGATCACCCTGCTGCCCTCCATCCTGCTCTCGGGCTTCATATTTTCCCTGGACTCCATGGCTCCGGTCCTTCGCTCGATATCCTACCTGATCCCGGCCACCTACTTTTTGAAAATCATCCGGGGCGTGGCAGTCAAGGGAGCGGAATTAAAGTATTTTCTGGTCGATGGGTTGATCATGATCGTATTTAGTGCTCTTCTCATAACATTATCAAGCATTCGCTTCAGTCATTCCCGGGAGAAATCGAAATGAGGCTTTTTTATCTGATTAAAAAGGAATTTATCGAAATATTCCGGCAAAAAGAACTGCTCCCCCTTATTTTCATTGCCCCTATCATACAGATCATCATGCTGGGATATGTGGTAAAGACCGACATCAAGAACATTCCGGTTGAAATTATCAATCTGACCTCAAATAAAATCGCGGCCCGGATCATCAACCGGATCAACAGCACTCCCCTGTTCCGGGTGAAGGCCATTTCCGATCAAAACAAGGACACGGTTGAACTGCTGAAAAGGGGACAGGTTAAAGCGGTGATTATTTTCAAGGATCCACCCCGGCAAAATCCCCTTAACTACCCGGAAATCCAGATCAGCCTGGATGGCATTGACTCCAACACCTCCCTGATCGCTGCCGGTTATTTCAACGGGATAATCAAAAAATTTCTCCTGGATAACCTGAAAAAAGCCGGAATGCATCAGCCTGCGATGAGTAAAACCCTGATCCGCTTCAATCCCACCCTGGAAAGCATCAACTACATGGGTCCGGGAATCGTGGCCCTCCTGCTGACCATCATATCGCTGTTCTTCACCTCGATATCCATCGTGCGTGAAAAGGAGCAACAGACCATGGACACGCTGCTGATTTCCCGGTTAACTCCCATCGAAATATACCTGGGCAAGGCCATTCCCACCTCCATCATCGGATTGATCAACATGAGCCTGGGAATCGCCGCAGTCATGATCTGGTTCCGGGTACCGGTGCGGGGTAATCTGCTCTATCTCCTGCTGGCATCTATTATATTTCTGTCCGCACTCCTGGCCTATGCCCTGCTCATATCCGTCATCACCTCCACCCAGCAGCAGGCCCTGTTTTTTGCCTGGTTTACCATGTTGACCTTTATGCTGTTGTCCGGCCTGTTCACGCCCATCGAGAACATTCCCCCCGGATTGAGGATTCTGGCCGACATCAATCCCATCCGCTATTTGATCAAGATCATCCGGGAAATATTTCTAAAAGGGAACGGGATCGAATACTTTTATAAAGAGTTACTCTACCTGCTGGCCATAGCTTCAGTAACCGTCACGGTTTCGGTAATCAACTTCAAACGCCTGATTTCAAAATAACCATCTGTTTTTACCCCCTTTCAGTGAGGTATACGCCGATTAAAATGGCCAGGGCACCGGCAAACAAATTGAATCCGATGGTTTCCTTCAGATAGATCGAGGCAATGATAACTGTCATGGGGGGGATGGTATACAGATATACCCCCACTTTCTGTGATTCGGTTTTTTCCAGGGCATAA
>DAOVIP010000033.1 GCA_030671465.1 Candidatus Aminicenantota bacterium
ATATAGAACTGGTCAAGGATATCATCCTGGAGAAAAAACAGGAAGGGAACACCATCATTTTTTCCTCTCATTTGATGGAATATGCTGAAAAAATAGTCGATACCGTGGTCATGATAAATCAGGGTAAAAAAGTCCTGGACGGCACGCTTTCTCAGATTAAAAAAGACCATGGTACCCGGTTTGTGAAAGTGAGCTATGAAGGGAATTCAGGTTTTTTATCCGATCTAAAATACATCAAAAATGTCAGGGACTATGGAAAGGAAATGGAAATTGAACTGGAAGATATCCAGCATAAAGATATACTATTAAGAAAAATGGCTAAAAATCTTTCGATAAACAATTATAAGATTACCGAACCCTCCTTAAATAGTATTTTCATCCACCAGGTCAATCAGGGAGTTGCCCAATGAAAAGTCTAACCATTATTAAAAAAGAATACAAAATGATTGTTAAGAAAAAATCCTTCCTGATCTCCACCATATTAACCCCCATCATCATGGCCGGATTCATATTCCTACCCATGTTAATCACCAAAGTGGGCCGGGGAATCAAAAATATTGCCATTGCCGATCTTTCCGGAATGATTCAAACCGAATTCATACAGAAGAGCCAGGAAGTTCAAAAAACGCTCAGGTTTTATGCCGTAGAAAGCAAAAACCAAACCAGGGATAATTTGATCGAAGTTTATAAAAAGAAGATACTGGATAAAGAAGTTGACGGATTTTTATTAATACCCAAAGATATCAAAAAAACCAGGCAAATATCATTCTTTGCCCTCAACATATCTGATTTCGAGACCAATAAGTACATTGGTTCAGCGGTTCAGAAGATCATTTCCCGTCAGATACTGGATGAACAGCAAATTGATCCCGAAATTGTGGAGGAGGCCACTCGCAGCATCAATTTTGAAACCTTCAAAGTCAAAAAGGACAGGGTGACCAAAGCCAGTTCGGGCATGGAATATCTGATGTCCATTTTCATGCTCACCATTCTGTTTTCGATTATCATGGCCTATGGCCAACTTATCATGCGGGGTGTACTGGAAGAAAAAAGCAATCGAATCATTGAAATTCTGATCTCATCTACCAATACCGGAAGTTTGTTTTATGGGAAAATCATCGGTATCGGGTTGGCCGGTCTGACCCAGGTGGCCCTCTGGATTCTGATCGGTTTTATCTTCTTCAGCCAGACCTCCTTTGATATCAACGAGAATATACTCAGCTTTATTTCCCTGGAGTTGGCCGTTTATTTTGTGATATTTTTCATACTCGGATATTTTATGTATTCCATTCTATTCTCACTAGTGGGTGCATCGGTGAATACCGATCAGGAAGCCCAGCAATTTGCCGCCCCCATAACCTATTTACTTATCATTCCCTTTATCCTGGGAATTATGGTGACTCAAAATCCCAATTCAGTACCGGTGGTCATCGCGTCCCTCTTTCCCTTATTTTCTCCCACCCTCATGTTCATGAGAATCGGGGTAGCCATTCCCTCCTTTTTTCAGATATTACTATCGATCATTCTCTGCATTCTCACCATCATGTTCATGGCCTGGCTTGGTGCCAAAATTTTCCGCACCGGACTGCTGATGTACGGAAAAAAGCCCTCTATAAAGGAAATCCTCAAATGGATCAGGTATAAATAAATTTATTGAATTGTTGATAACTCCCGGTTTTTATCTGCTATAGAATAATTGGATTCGATAAAAATACAATTACATACGAGTTAATTCCCAGGTTCCAGTAAATCCCCCAGCATTAACCCAGGTTCCCGACATATGATTTGGATCTGAAATAGTGCCTGTACAATTAAATCTGGCAAAACCAAAATCCAAATAAAATGTAATAGTAGAACCTGAAACAGTAAAGGTTCCTGTTCCGGTTGGACCACCTATGTTTCCACTGACGGTTCCGGATGTTGCACTAGCTCCACCGAAGGTTGCTTGAAAAATTTGACTATTGTTATCATCCGTATGCAGGCCCTGCCAGTTGCCCCGGATATCCACGCTGGCAGTGACGTTCAGGGTGTGATTGGTGGTCATGTTGATGACTCCGCTGTTTCCCACCGGTGCTCCGTCCAGAGTTACGGCCAGGTTGCCGTAGCCGGCCTGGGCTGCATAACTGTAGACTACCGTATCATTCTCTCCGTAATTGAAAGCACCAGCAGAAGGAGTACCAGTTACTCCATTAGATAAAGTAACGGTCAAGATATACTGAGTGCCTCCATTTGTTCCATTATTACAGCCAGGATGAAACAACAATACCCAAACCATAACAAAAAATAGTAATGCAAAAACTTGCTTTTTCATTTGTCCTCCTTCCTTATTGGTAGTAAAAAAACAATATAACATAAAAAAATAAAAATCAAGATAAAAACTTTACTTTTCTAGAATGACTACAGAAATTAATATAACTCAGGAGGTATTTTATTTAAAAATCACAGAAACACCAAACCAGAAATGGTTTTCTGTTCCGATTGCCTCCAGCAACACAAACGTATAACAGGCAAAGGGGGAAATCGTAAATCTTTTCAACTTGAATGAAGGAGAAAATTTGAAGTTTAAATCACTGAACCCCGGTTCAGTACCTTCAGCCAGCCATTGGCCCCCGTTATAGCCCAGTGAGGTTAAAAAACTGGCTTTAATCGATCCTGAAAATTGGTGGGTATATTGACTTTCCAGTAAAACATAAATGCCATCTCCATTGGCAAAATCATAGTATACCGTCAACTTGGGGTGAAAAAACAGGTTTGGCAATGCGGCTGAAAAAAAGACCTCCTGACTGGTGTTTTCACTAAAAGAAAAATCTTCGATAAAATACCAGCCATAAAAAATAAAACCCGCACCCAGGATTAAATCTCTGGAAATTTTTAGCTTATAGGTAAAATTCAGATCAATTTCATGATAGTCATTATTGTTTAAGGAAATGCTGCTCCAGAGATTAAAGGTAAAGCCGCAATCACCGCAGCTGTATTCAATGGAAGGTTGCAGAGCAGGCTGTTTATTGGGATTCAGATCAAATCCCCTCCAGATATACCGGGAAGTGAAATCCAACTGATACTCTAAATCAGCCACCAGAGCAGCCGAACAGGAGATAAAAAGAATAAAACCAATAATAAGAGAAAAAATTTTTCTATTCAATCAAATTCACTCCGGCAATTTAATTAAATAACTTAAATCTATATGATAGTATAAAGTAAGAAAAAAATCACTTGATTTCAAATACTGATAAATATAATTGCTTATTAATCTCATTTGTATCCGGTTTTACCCGGGGAAAAACCTCCTCCCAGGCTTCTTTATCTTCCATACACAGATAGAGGGGTATGTGAGCTGAAATCAGTGTCCTGATTTTTTCAGAGATATATTTAAACATTTCCAGGCGCAACGGTTTAAAATATCGATACTTATTATCATAACCCTTGACCAGCTCGCCTTCAAATAACCGGGATTTTTTATTTTTAAAAATATGCTCTCTTAACGAATAAGGAAACCGCAAGGCGCCCAGACTGATCCAGACAACCCGGGCCGGATCCACCACAGAAACAATCTGATTGATCAACCCGGTATACAATGCTTGCCAATCATCAACAAAAATGATCGGATCCAGATGGATCCCGATTTTATATCCCCTCTTCTGAATCTGATTCATTGCCCGGAGTCGATTTTTCAGAGACGGCGCCCGGGTTTCTTCACGCCTGGCTATTTGGCCTGGATTCAAAGACCAGGAAACAACCAGGTTACTTAAAACATTTTTTACCCGGAGCAGATTCCCGATCTGATTGGATTTGGTTTTAAATTCAAAGACCACCTGGGAAAACATTTCAAACAACGATATGATTTTCAAGGAATAGCCGGTTCGATGATCATAAGCCAGGGAATCCGAAAGTTCTCCGGTTCCAATTCTCACTTGCTCATTTCTTACACTGAACTCTTTCAATTCATTTTTTAAATCACCCAAATTGATCGAAAAAACTGGTGATTTATGATCCAGATAAACCTGGAGGATGCAGTATGAACAATCATAGGGACATCCGGTATGCAAATTCAAATTGTGGTATCCACAGGAAACCGTGAAGGGAGAGCAGGGACAGGATTTGATAAAAGGGCCATGGTATTCCCTGTATTCAATCACAATAAGAAAGTTTATCAACATTGTATTGTCTTTTCAATAAAAAAGTGAAAATTAAACTTTAAACAGAAAATATGTAGTTTAACTGATCATTTTGTTGTTAAATAGCAAAAAAATTACATTATCTATTTAAAAATTGACAATATCAACAAAAAATACTACTATATTAACTATCAAATATGTAAAAATTGCCATTATCCTCGGTATCACACTGATATTTTTGTTTGTTTTCTTCAATAATGTCAATTTTAGTGAAGTCATCCAGATCATCAAGGGGGTGAATCCGGTTTATCCACTTCTGTTTTCACTGGGATCATTCCTACAATTTTTTATCCGGGCTTATCGTTGGGGAATCATTTTGAAACCCTACAAAAAAAAAATAAAGCTATCAACGCTTTACAACTACACCATGATCGGATATTTCATCAATTTTCTGGTTCCCGGAAGAGTTGGAGAGCCGGCCAAGGGAATATTGCTGGCCAAGAACTTAAACATTCCCCGGAGTTATGGCCTGGCCTCAGTGGTACTGGAAAGGTTAATTGATTTTTTTATTGTAGTCATGTTTTTTTTAATTTCTCTGTTTTTCATCAAAAACAATAATTCGATATTTTTGATTCAAATTAAAAAAATAGCCATTCTCATATTTCCTGTTGTCATTTTTATCTTTTTTTTGTTTTATCTGTTCAACACCAGACGTGTTTTCCCTGTGGTAGAGAAGCTGATTAACAAAATATCCAGGATCCTGCCTGAGAAATTCCGAGCCCGCTTGGTAGAATTTACTTTGAAATTCATAAAAGGCCTGCAACTGAATCTGAAATTCTTTGATGTACTGAAACTTTTTTTGGCGTCCATCGCGGTCTGGTTTGCCCTGATACCCTGTTACTGGATATTAATGAAGGGATTTGATATCCAGCTCGGATTGCTCGAGATTTTTCCCTATTTCAGTATTCTGGTGGTTTCGGCTTCCATTCCCACACCGGGAATGGCGGGAACCATGGATGCAGGATCAAAAATTGCTTTAACCAAACTGTATAATATTCCAGTAGATACAGCTGTTGCCTATACCATCCTTTTTCATTTCCTGGTTTTGGCTTTATGGGTTGTTTGTGGATTGATCGCGTCTGTGGTTCAGGGTTTAAACATAAAATCCATAAAAAATTTCAAGAGGGGGGAAAATGAAATGTCCTGAGTGTGGAAACATAGAAGATAAAGTCATTGAAACACGGGAAAGCAGGGATAATCATTATATCAGAAGACGAAGAGAGTGTTTGAAATGTGGCAAACGCTTTACCACCTATGAAAAACCCGAAGATACTCATCTGATGGTGGTTAAAAAGGATGGCCGCCGCGAGGAATTCGATATCGATAAAGTTAAAAAGGGGCTCTACAGAGCCGTTGAAAAAAGACCAATACCGGTCAAACAAATCGAGCAAATAGCTTTTCAGATCGAAGAGATGGTTGCCAGCGCAGACAAAGAGATTGCTACCAAAGCCATTGGAGAATACATCATGGATAAATTGAAAACTCTAGACAAGGTCGCCTATGTCAGATTTGCCTCGGTTTATTTTGATTTCAAGAGTTTGGAAGAGTTTCTGAATGAATTACATAGCCTGTTGAAAAAGGAGGAATAAATGGCAAAAAAAAATTATTCACTTTTTGAGATAGAAATCAGCAAAAACTTTTCGACCGGAATCAGTACTAAAGTTGATTGGGAACCCAGCACCAATATCATTGAGGCTGAGGAAGAATTGATAATTGAAGTAGAATTGCCCGGTGTAAACAAGGAAGACGTTTCCATTGTTTTGGAGAGGAATCAGGAATTGGTAATAAAGGGAATAAAACTCCAACCCCGGATCAACAAGCCTCAGGTTACCTATTATCTGTTTGAGAGAGAGTTCGGTCATTTTTACAAAAAAATAATAATCGATTTTCCTCTTGATAATGCCAACATCAAATCAATTATGGAAAACGGTGTTTTAATCGTAAAAATCCCCAAAAGAAAACCAAAAAAAATTGCAGTGACCATTAAGTGATGAGGTAAATATGGAAAAAGAAATTGACAAAAACAATGATAGTATAATCAAGCCCGAAGAAGAAAAATTGCCCCTTCCTGAAAACCTGCCGGTGCTGGTTCTTCGGGATATCGTGGTATTCCCATATATGATCGTACCCCTTTATGTGGGACGGTCCAAGTCCAAGAAGGCAATTGATCATGCCCTGAACTCAGACCGGATGATTCTGCTTTTGACCCAGAAGGATGCCAGCATAGAAGACCCGGATGCCGAAGATCTATACCGGGTCGGGACCGTTGCATTGGTGGTCAGAATGCTAAAACTACCGGATGGCCGGATGAGGGTGCTGGTTCAGGGAATTTCAAGGGTTAAAGTGAAATCGATCAATGATAACGGTAAAATAATCACCTCAAATATCAAGACCATTGAGGATAAGGAACCAAAGCAGCTGAACATAAAGGACAAGGCGCTTATCCGCAACATCCGACAAAAATTCGAACAAACCGGAAAACTGGGAAAGCAGATACCCAATGAAATTTTTGTTATAACCGAAAATATTGAAGAACCGGGAAAATTGTCTGATATTATTGCTTCAAATCTTGATCTCAAAATCGAAGACTCCCAGAAAATCCTTCAGGAGGAAGACTCCATTAAAAGAATTAAAAAAGTATATGATTTTTTAGTCTATGAATTGGAAATGTTGAATGTTCAAAATCAAATAAATCTGAAGGCTCAGGGTGAAATGGACAAGAATCAAAGGGAGTACTTTCTGAGACAACAATTAAAAGCAATTCAGAAGGAACTTGGAGAAACCGACGAGGTAACCGATGAGATCAACAACTATATGAAAATGTTGAAAGAAATCCAAATGCCAGATGAATCCAGAAAGGAAGTTGAAAGGAACATTGAAAGATTGAAAAAAATGCACCCCGAATCAGCCGAAAGCACGGTTACCCGAAATCATCTCGACTGGATGTTCGAATTACCCTGGTCAGTCTCAACCAAAGATAATCTAAACCTGAAACGGGCAAAAAACACACTGAACCAGGATCATTATGGGCTTTCCAAAGTAAAGGAGAGAATCCTGGAATATCTGAGTGTTAGAAAACTCACCTCAAAAGCACACGGACCGATTCTCTGTTTTGTTGGACCACCTGGAGTCGGAAAAACCTCTCTGGGAAAATCGATTGCCCGGGCTTTAAATAAAAAGTTCGTACGAATTTCACTGGGTGGGGTGCGGGATGAAGCCGAGATCCGCGGACACCGCAGAACCTATGTGGGAGCACTCCCAGGGAAAATTATTCAGGAAATCAAAAGAGCCGGCTCTAACAATCCGGTATTTATGATAGACGAAGTGGATAAGATCGGGGCTGACTTTCGAGGTGACCCATCTTCTGCACTCCTGGAAGTTCTGGACCCAGAACAAAACAGTTCTTTTACCGATCACTACCTGGGTGTCCCTTTTGATTTATCCAAAGTCCTGTTTATAACCACCGCCAACCTTTTGGAACCCATTCAGCCGGCTTTCAAGGACAGAATGGAAACCATTTATCTCCATGGGTATCCAGAAGAAGAAAAAGTCGAAATTGCCAAAAGGCACCTCATCCCCAGGCAAATCGAGCAGAATGGATTGAACCGTAAGCTGATTGAATTTACCCCTGGCGCCATAAAACTGTTAATCGGCCTCTATACCAGAGAAGCCGGAGTCCGGAATCTTGAAAGAGAGATCGGAGGTATATGTCGGAAAGTAGCTCATAAAATTGCCCTGGGCGAGAAAAAATGTTACAAAATTACGGCTAGAAACCTGGAGAAATATGCGGGGTTGGCCAAAATATTTAGGGATCAATTGCTGGAAGAAAATACGGTGGGTGTGGCCACGGGAATGTCCTGGACTCCATACGGAGGTGATATCCTCTTTATAGAGGTCAAATTGATTCCTGGTAAGGGGAAATTGATTCTGACCGGTTCACTCGGTGATGTCATGAAGGAGTCAGCCACAGCTGCCCTTAGTTTCATCAAAGCCAATGCAGAAAAACTATCCGTTGATCCCAGTCAATTTGATAAAAATGATATTCATATCCACATCCCGGAAGGTGCCATACCCAAAGATGGACCCTCAGCTGGTATCACTCTGGCAACGGCATTATGTTCCGCCTTTACCCAGAAACCGATCAACCGGATGCTGTCCATGACCGGTGAGATCACTCTCAGGGGGAAAGTACTTCCGGTGGGGGGCATTAAAGAGAAGGTGTTAGCGGCCAAAAGATCCGGAATTACAAATATCATTCTTCCGGAAAAAAACAAAAAAGACCTTCAAGAGCTTCAAAAGAAATATCTGGACGGTATTAAATTCATATTCATAAAAGATATCAAAGAAGCGGTTAATCTCGCTCTGGTTGAGAAGACATCTTAATGAACGAGCTGGATTTTGAAAGGTTTTTAAAAAACAAGTTTTCCTTTACCCGGGGCCAGGGAATCGGCGACGATGCTTCAGTTATTTATTCAGAGGGCACTCAGCAACTTATAACGACCGATCTTTTAATCGAAAACGTCCATTTCCGGCTTAGAGACATTGAAATGAAGGAGCTGGCACTCAAAGCCATAGCGGTAAACCTGAGTGATATTGCTGCCATGGGAGGGATTCCGCATTACTTTTATTTGGGACTGGGATTCCCCAAGAACCTGGGTATAAAAGAATTGAAACAGTTTTTTCAGGGCTTGAAGAATGGTTGCCAACAATGGAACCTGGAGCTGGCCGGAGGCGATTTTTCAAAATCTTCTCAACTGTGCATTTCCGTCACCATGGTTGGTGAAGCCGAACATCCGGTTTATCGGCAGAACGCCAAAGATGGAGATTTAATTGGAATCACCGGCCAAACCGGTGCTTCCGCACTCGGGCTGAAACTGCTATTAAGCGGCAAAAGCATCAAGCCCTGGAGCACCCGGCATCAAAAGGTGGTCCCCTGTTTGCAGGAGGGCCAGATTCTGGCAAAATATGCCAATTCAATGATTGATGTCTCGGATGGACTGGTCATTGACCTGAAGAGAATCCTGGCCGCATCCGGAAAGGGAGGACACCTGTACTATGAAAACCTGCTCATTCCTCGGGCCATGAAGAGAATATGCCGGGAATACCATTTGAATGAATATGAACTGGTACTATCCGGTGGTGAGGATTATGTCCTTTTATTTACCATATCCCCGGAGAATGAACTGCAATTAAGACAGGAAAAGATCAGCTATCGGGTTATCGGAGAAATTCAGTCAAAACAGGATCAACTGACCATCACCCATAATGGGAAGACCATTCAAACCGAGAATAATGGTTACGATCACTTCAATATGAAATCGTAGGCAACCATACTACCGGGTGTTGTATCCAAAATGCAACCCGGGAAGATAACACAGGTATATTGACAACCTAGATTCAATCATGTATATATAGGGCATGATAAAAAAGGCATTATTGCTGTTTTTGGTGATTTTGGTTCTCAATGTTTTTCATTTTCCCCAGGAAGATTATTTGAAAATTATCACCAATGTAACTCCCAGAACCATATTGCAGGGTGAGGAAGGAATCTTAAAAATCAAAATTACTCCAAAAAGTGGCCTAAAAATTTCTTCTCACCCGGAATTTATCATCAAACTGGATAACAACAGCGATTTCTCCTTTCCAAAAATATTTTTTACCGCATCTGAACTAAACTTTCAAACCAAACAAGAAAATGATGCTATCTTACTCGATCTGGAGAAGGAGATCGAAATTCCGTTTAAGGTCAATGAAAATTCCCTTATCGGGAAACATAAAATAAGCGGAGAAGTTATTTTCACTGCCGTCTTCAAAGATCAATGGTCATTGAAGACCTATCAAAAATTTATCACTAACTTCTTTTCCAAAAAAAATTTTAAAAAAAAGAAGAAATAATGCCATTACGGTATTGCCCGGCCATCTAAGCACTTCACACAAAAAT
>DAOVIP010000049.1 GCA_030671465.1 Candidatus Aminicenantota bacterium
AATCTCGATTTTTTTAAAAATCATTCTGCTTCTCATTTCCCGATATTGATAGCCTGCAATAAACTATACACCAATTTTTTCTCAAATGAAACCGGGCCTTTTCAAGATTTTCTTTTCTGCCTCAGGGCCTCGAACAGAATAACCGCTGTTGAAACCGACACATTTAATGATTCAACTTTTGATGAATGGGGAATGGTTATTAAAAAATCCGACATTTTCTTTAGCTGTGAAGATATACCCTTTTCTTCATTTCCAATAATGAGAGCGGTATTATATTTGAAATTAAACTCGGTATAGTCACTTCCCTCACGGACATCGGTTCCCACCACCCAAAAATTCTTTTCTTTCAAAATCCGAATATCGGTAGCCAAATTTTTTGACAGAATAATCCTGGCCTGTATCAGGCTACCAGCAGAGGTTTTCAATACGGTTTCATTGATTGGTGCTGATCTTCGAGAAGAAACAATGATTCCATCCACGCCGGCAGCAACAGCGCTTCTAATTACGGCCCCGACATTTCCCATATCATTCAACTGATCCAGGATGAGAATCAACCCGGTCCGGATGTCATTCAGGATTTCTGAAACAGTAAAAAACCGGATAGGAGGCAACTGAGCAAAAATACCCTGATTTTGTTTCCCCGCCTTTCGATCAATGGCACTCTGGGGTACTATTTGAAAGATCACTCCCTTCTGACGGCATAACTGCTTGATCAGATCAATTTTTTTATCCTTGCGGTCCTGACTGATAAAAATCCGCTGAAATGCCTGATCTCCATTTAAACTTTCCAGCAGGGAGTTTATGGATACGATATTCATTTTATAAATCCCATCTTCAAATGTAATACAAATTTGATTGGAATTCAATCATTCAACAAAACCAATTTGAAAATCAATTTTCATTATGCTATAAATTATTAATGACCAGCCAGATGAAAACCCTGCTTATTCTCAATCCGGCAGCCGGGAAAGGCAAGGGTAAAAAAATATTTTCAAAAATTCATTCTCTTCTCAAAAAAAACATTGATTCCCTTAAGGTTGAAACATCCCTCTATCCGGGCCATATATATGAAATCGGCCAAAATGCCATTCGAGAAGGGTATCAGAAAATCATCACCATTGGGGGCGATGGTACTCCCTTTGAGCTCATCAATGGACTCTATTCTTCTGGGAAACCGGAATACGAGATCCAGTTGGGTATGATACCATCCGGTACTGGAAATTCTTTTCTTCGCGATTTTGTGGATAATCCCGATGAAGAAAATTGTGTAAGGGCAATACTGGATGGAAAATGCAGACAAGTGGATTTGATTGAATTCCAATACAACAAAAACGGACCGATCAAGCAATATTACCTGAATATTCTAGGTATCGGTTTGATAGCCGATATCTTAAAACTCACCAATGAAAGGCTCAAGGTATTCGGGCCCATGGGCTATAGCCTGGCCGTCCTGATCCGATTGTTTAAGGGGATTGACAATCACTTCACCCTAAAAGTAGACCAGCAATCGATGGAATTAAAAAACAGTGCATTGGCCATATCCAACTCCAAATATACTGGAGGCAAGATGAAAATGGCCCCCATGGCCTCAACAGATGATGGAAAAGTGGATGTCATTGTTTTCAAGGAAGTCAATAGAAGAGATATCATCAATATTTTCATAAATGTTTTTAAGGGGAATCATATCCATCATGACCAGGTAGAAATATTTAATGCCAAAGAAATCCAGATAACCTCTGATCCCCAACAGCTTTTTATGGCAGATGGAGAATTGTTGGGTGAAACACCTTTGAAACTCAAGGTCCTTCCCAAGGAATTATCGATATTAATTTGACAAAATCCAGCCCGAATCCAACGGAATTTTCAAGGAGCAAACCTGAAAAAACCTTGACTTCTTCAATTTTTTTATTATAATCAAATTGATTGTAACAGGTACCTAAATTGATAAGGATTATATATGTTTGAAGGAAAAGTAAAATGGTTTGACCCGAAAAAAGGGTTTGGTTTTATTCAGAGGGACGAGGGCGATGATGTCTTCGTTCATTTTTCAAGTATTGAAGGAAACGGATTCAAAAGTTTGGAAGAAGGTCAAAAAGTCACATTTGAAATTGTTGACAGTGATAAGGGTCCTCAAGCATCAAATGTGAATTTAGTAGAATAATCCACATTTATCCCGTTCAGATATCAATCCATTCTCACCTCCAGCAATATCTTTCTATATCCATTTATTCGCGGTTACTGTTGCCGGAATTACCCACTACTTATCAAAAATAAGCAAAACAGATATCGTGGTTTCATCTTTATCCGGACATGGCCTGAAAACAGGTGGAAAAAATCTATGACCTCACCGAACTGTATTATTGGGCAGAGGGGATTTTAATGCAAAAAGTTGCCCCATACTTGAATCTACTGGAAACAGAAATTTTTCCATCGGAGCTCTCAATGATTTGTTTAACCATGGAAAGGCCTATCCCGGTTCCCTTCCGTTCTTTTGTGGAAAAATAGGGCAGAAAAATCTTATCCAGATTTTTTTCATCAATCCCAATACCATTGTCACTAAAACAAATTTTTACATATTTTTTACTTGTTGTCTTCTCGGTTTCAAGTTCCACCTGAATGGAAATCCTTCCTGTTGATACCCCGGCCTCGGTTATGGCATCCTTGGCATTGATCAGCAAATTAAAAAATGCCAATGAGAGCCTTTCCTTATTGGTAACTATATCCAGGACATCATCAGAATATTTTTTTTCAATCTTTACATTTTTCAAAACCGTTTTTTCAATCAAATTCAAGACCGAATCAATCAGTTCGGTAATATTGACCCTTTCGGCTTCATATTTTTCTTTTCTTGAAAAGTTCAGAATATTCTTACCGAGATTATGTGCTTTGGAAGCCAAATCTTCAATGGCTGTAATTCGAGAATACTTGCCGTCACTTTTTTCGGTTTCCAGTCTCAGCAGACTGATATGCCCGACAATTCCGGTCATCAAGTTATTGAACTCATGAGTAAAACGGCTTAAAACTTCTCCCAGTGTTCCCAATTTCTGGGCATGGGTCAATTCCTCTTCCATCTGTAGTCTTTCGGTCACATCCTCGATTTGCAAGGCAACCGATACCCCTTTCTTCAGCATTATTTTATACAGGGTCAACCGGAATATCTTTTCCTCTTTGCTGGGTAAAAAAAGCGAATAGGAATCATGATAGGCAGGATTCCCGCTAAAAATGACCTTATAAAAATCTGCCTTGATTAAAGGAGGGAATTGAAAAGATTCAAAAACATCTTTGCCTTTAATATCAGTAAAATCCAGTTTAAAGATTTTTTCCGCAGCCGGATTGATATTGATAATTCCTCCCATTTCATCACAGATAATCAGGGCGGAGGGGGAATTGGTTATAACCTTTTCAAAAAACATCTTTAAATCAAGAATCTCTTCCCTCTGAGATTTAAGGGATGTAGCCATCTTTGAAAAGACTTCGGATAAATGCCCGATTTCATCTTTGGAATTAATATCAACTTTTACATCATACTTCCCCTTGGAAATAGATTCCGCACTCTGGGACAGTATCACAATTGGTTTTGCCAACCTCCTTCCTAAAATCAGACTAATCCCAAGAACCAGCAAAATCACAATGAAAACCACTATTAATAAATTTTTTATCCCCTGGGCCTTGGCAACAATAATATTTTTTACATTAACCGCAATAAAAATTTTTCCTATATTTTTTTCAGCATAGTCAAAAATCGGAAAACTATCAATTAAATAATTCTCTTTAAAAATTTCAAGTTTTTTGCTTTTTATATCCATATCCTGGGGGAAAACAGGAAAAAAACGCTTACCTTCGTCATCCTGAAATGAAGAAGCCAGCTTCTCTTGATGAGAAGTAATAATAATTTCACATCCTGCCTTGTCATTTAACTGGTCTGCAAATTCAGAGTTTAAATAAACTTCAAAAAGCAAAAAACCTTTGAAATCAAAATTGGTTTGATCAATAATCGGTGATACAGTCAGGATACATATCTGATTTTGGTATTTAAAAATTCCAGTATTTCTTATTAAAGGATCCCTGTCTTCTTTGAAAAATGTGAGTTCCTTTAGATTTTCCTCGGTAAACAGGCTTTTTGAAGAATTATCAAAGGAAGTAACAATATTGAACTCCGGATCAATAATTTTAGAGTTGATATTGTACAGAAAAAATCCTTTTTCTTCCAGGGTAATGAAGAGATCATTTGGATTATTCATGTTGTCAATAATCTCGCTTAATTCGGATATGAAAACCGCTTTTCTGGTTAGTTCGCCTAAATATTCATAAAAAATATTTTCTGTGTTATTTCTTTTCACTACAGTCTCTTCAATGGCTGTCTCTTCATAATTTTGTGATATCGAGTAAATTGCAAAGATGGTTGCCAGAAATGTTGACAAAATAGCTATGACAATAAAGGACAGAAAAAGTTTCGCTCTAATCTTCATTTTGTCTCAATATCAAAAAGAGAAATATTTCCAATTGCATTGATGGATATTTGTTTAATTTTTTTATTATTATAAATAACCACAGAAGTATTCTGAAAAACTGGAATACATAGAACTTTGTCATTTATGACACGAATAATTTTCTTATACTTTTCTCTTCTTTTAATGGCATCACTCTCCCTTACAGCATTCCTGATATCAAACCTAATTTTCTCATTCTCATAAGAAGATAAGTTGGCAAATCCTTGCTCTAAAAGTTGAGGATAAAACAGTGAAGATATTATACTGTGGGGATCAGGGTAATCCGAAATCCAGCCTGAAACAGCAAGATCAAAATCACCCTTTCTGATTCTTTTTTGATATTCAGCTTGAGATACATTTATCATTTTCAGCTCAATGCCAACTCTCTGAAGGTTCTTGGAAAAAAGTGATATCATTTGTCTTTCTAAACCGGTATTATTTAACAATAAAAAATTCAAACTGATTTTTTCTGATATTTTCTCTTTTTTTAAAAGTTCCTTTGCTTTTGTGATGGAAAAACTTTTTTTGCCCGATATTTCCTTATAACCAGGCATTCCCCTGGGTAATATAGAATTCAATGAAACAACAAAATCCTGAAAAACATACTTTAAAATCCTGTCATCCCATGAATACCTGATTGCTTTTCTGATATTTTCTCGCTGCAAATAAGTGTTTTTAAAATTAAAAGCTATATAACTGACTGATAGAGTGGGCATGAGTTTAACTGTTACCCATCTCAACTTTTTTATCCCAACTGTTCTCGAAATGGAAATAGAGTCAAGACAGTCGATTTTCCCTTTGACAAACAAATTATGCAAAACTTCAAATTTTGGATTAATAATACTCACCAATTCATCAAATTTTGGTTTTCCTCTCCAGTAATTGGTATTCCTTGAAAGAACAACACGTTTACCTTTTTCCCAGGTTTTTAACATAAAAGGACCGGTTCCCACCGGGTTTTCCCGGAACTTCTCCTTATGTTTCTTAACAGCAGCTGGGGAAACGATTGATGCTCCTGAAGATGTAATAGTAGCCAGAAATGGAAAAAAAGATTCCTTTAAATAAAAAACAACCGTATGCGGATCTATAGCGACTACTGATTTTATATTGCCGAAAATTTCACTAAAAAGGGGGAAATCATAATAACGGTACTTAAATTTTTTATCCATTTGCCTTTCAAATGAAAAAACAACCGCACTGGAGTCGAAATCAGACCCATCATGAAATTTAACACCTTTTCTTAATTTAAACACCCATATTTTTCCATCACTTTTGGCTTCCCAGGAAACAGCCAGAGAAGGCTCAATCTCTGATGTATTGGTATTCAGTCTAACCAGAGTATCAAATAAACTGGAAGTAAAAAAAACAGAAACTTCATCCCAGGCCTGGGCTGGATCAAACGTCTCTGGTCCTCCTGAAGTGCCCCAATAAACAACATGATCAGAAGATGAAAAAACCAGATGACTTAAAATAAATAAAACCATAATCACAAAATATTTATTCTTTTTTTTCATTTTATTTCCTTTAAAATAATATAAAATTTTAAATTTAAATATTCTTTTTTAAATGTCATCATTCTTTCTTTACATATTTAAAAATCATATAATCATTGGGATTTACATAAAGATGTTTTATATTATAACGATAGGCAACCAATGCCTTTTGATGAAAAAGAGGGACCCAGGGGATATCTCTATGGATAATCTCCTGAACTAGCTGATAATATTCATTGCGTTTAACTTGACTTAAAGTTCCTCTGGCCTTTTCAAGAAGTACTCTCAAATTCTGGTTTTGATAAAAAGCCCTGTTTTTGTTTCCCTTTGTCATTGTAAATAAAGGATAAAAAAAGAAATCCGGATCCGGTGCTCCAACCCATCCAAATATACCCAAATCATGCTCCCCCTTATCACCCCTCCTAATCAATTCTTTAAAAGTCAATGGGACTTTTTTTATAGTAATATTAACCAGTTTTGCATTCTTAACAATCACATTGGCAATTTTTTGAAGCCCGACATTTACTCTGGAAAAAAAAAGCTTACAGCTAAATCCATTTTCTAATCCGGCTTTCTTAAGCAAATTTTTTGCTTTTGATATGCTATATTCATAATCCTTAATATTCTTATTCGCACCAAAGAGTTCTGGAGGAATCGGTGTTACAGCTGGTACAGCCATTTTTTGAAAGATATATTTTACCAGCCCCTTTTTGTTAATTAGATGAGCCATGGCCTTTCTTACCTCAATTCTTGAAAAAGGATATTTTCGGGTATTAAAGGCCAGGTAATGAACCTGAGGTGATGCGGCTGTCAAAATCTTGATCTCCTTTTTCCCCAGAAATTCTTCATATTCCATAGCTGTGTTTATCCTGGAAATATCAGCATTCCCACTTTTTATATGCAAGGTTTTTGAGGCAGGATTTTCAACAACCCTGAAAATAACACCTGAAAGAGGAACACTGCCATCCCAATAATTCTCGTTTTTACTGATAATTAAGAATTCACCCTTTTCCCAGCGTTCAAATTTAAAGGGTCCAGTACCTATAGGTTTAAAACCTTTTTTTTGATAAGATTCAGGAGCCACAATTAAGGCTGTTGGGTCGGCCATTGCAAAAAGCAGGGGAGCATAAGGTTTTTTAAGAGTAATTTCTATGGTGAATTTATCAATGGCTTTAACATTTTTCATATAGGGGAAAAAAAACCACCATCTTTTAAGTTCGGTTTCCTTTTTTGACATACGCCCTTTAAAGGTTGTAATAACTGCCTGGGCATCAAACTCCTTGCCATTATGAAAAGTAACTCCTTTTCTGAGAAAAAAAATCCATTTTTTCCCCTTATCCTTTACTTCCCACTTTGTTGCCAAACACGGTTGCATATCATATGTTCCTTTTTTGAATTGGACCAGACCTTCAAAGATATTGGATATCACCTCACTAGAATATAATTCTTCTGATTTACCAGGTTCAAGCGTAGTGGAATCAATATTTCTGAGGTAAATCAGCATATCCTCTGAAGAAAACAAAAAAAGGCATGATACAACAAAAAATAAAAGAAAAATAAGGGAAAATGTTGAGTATCGTTTCATACATAATAAATATAAATCAAAACTTGAGGAAAATCAATTAGAAATAGAAACTCTTAACTAGCGTTTTTAATAAAAAATGTTTTTTATCATGATATAAATATCTCCACCTCCATTTTTGACACCTTTTTATTCAATCATTGAATTGCTATAATAGAAATATGAAAGCCCTGGATTTTGTCAATCTGTTGAGAAAAAAAGGATTTAATTTTATAACCGGTGTACCTTGCTCTTACTTCACTCCAATGATTAAATTACTAGCGCAAGAAAGAAGTTTATCACATTTTCCTGCGGTAAGAGAGGATATTGCCGTTGGAATGAGTGCCGGCGCTTTTCTTTCCGGAAAACTCCCGGTCATTTATATGCAAAATTCAGGTCTGGGATACTCCCTGGAGGCCTTTGCTTCAATTCATATGATTTACCATATCCCGGCCCTGGTGCTGATTAGCTTTCGAGGCCCCCAGGATCAGGGGATGGAAGAACATCAAATAATGGGAAAACACACCGAGGATATTTTTAAATCCTTCAGTCTTGATTACTCTATTCTCGACAAAGACATTGATCCCAAAGCTTTTACAGCCATAAAAGGGACTATGTTAAAAAAAAAATTACCGTATTTTCTGCTCATAAATAAGGAGAGCCTGGTATGAATCGCCTGGAAGCTATTAAATTGATCACAAGTCATCTTTCAAAAGATGATGTGATCGTTCATGCCAACGGGGCGATCAGCCGAGAATCCTTTTACTGTAACAACCGAAAAAAAAATTTCTATTTATTGGGTTCAATGGGGCTGGCATCCTCAGTTGGCCTGGGAATTGCTATGAGCAAACCCCGTCAGAAAGTGTTTGTTTTTGACGGTGATGGAAATATATTAATGGGATTCGGAAATCTGGCCATGATTGGTACTCTGAAACCTGAGAATTTTTTCCATTTTGTACTGGACAATGAAGTTTACGGAACCACAGGTAATCAGCCTACCCTATCTCCTGAAATTGATTTGGTCGGAATCGCCCGGGCATCGGGATACAGGAGTTCGCATCGAATCCACTCATCGAACGAATTTATAAACACTTTTTCCAGGATAAACACTCAACCCGGCCCCCATTTTATTCTCTTCAAAGTAGACGCCCAGGTCAACAGTGAATGCCCCCGCCTTCCCTTTACTGCAGATCAGATCAAAGAGCGGTTTCTGGATTCTTTTTCTGAATAAATTATCTATTTTCGAAAATCGTTCCAGAAATCATATAATTCAGGCCGGCGATCCAGTAAAAAATGACGCCGTGCCTGAGAATGATCCACCTGTTCCAGATCAATATCTGTAAATAAAATGACATCCTGATTGGATGGAGCCTGATTGATGATCTGACCCTCCGGTGAAGTAACAAAGGATCTACCTTCAAAGGTCACACAGTCTTCCGAACCCACCCGGTTGCACAATGCCGTAAAATAACCATTCTGAAATCCCGCCACCTGCATCTCCGCTTCAAAA
>DAOVIP010000491.1 GCA_030671465.1 Candidatus Aminicenantota bacterium
TCAAGAATGGCCTGAATATTTTCCCGTACGGTGAGGCCTTTGAAAATTGAAGGTTCCTGGGGTAAAAAACTGATTCCCATTCGGGATCTGAGGTAAACCGGATAATTTGTCATATCCTGGTTGTTGAGTAGAATTTTACCGCTGTCCGGTTTATGAATTCCCAGGATCATGAAAAAGGTAGTGGTTTTCCCGGCTCCGTTTGGACCCAATAACCCGATAATTTCACCCTGTTTCAAAAGAATGGAAATATTGTTTACAACGATTCTCTTTTTAAATGATTTACTAATATTCCGACATTCAATTGTTTTCATTTTTTTTCTTCAATATTGATGAATTAAGGCTCATTTTATCATTTCATGCTGTTGCTGTCAATGAGTTCAATAGATTGTATGACTGTAGATTGTCGCTGATATTCATGTTCTCCTACTTAAATAGTATAGGATAAATCAGGTAGATTTTCAGCAATTCGTTACATGTGAAAATGAGAAATCACTCTGACAGCTGACTATGAAATCAACATCAACCTACCGGTTTGATAAGAAATGAAGGCGTTCCCGAAGTTCATCCACCTGCACCTGGGAGGTTCCGACTTTTTCGATGACGATTGAGGCAGCTGCATTGGACAGAAATGCAGCCTCTTTCAGACTGGCACCGGAAACCAGTGATAGAGTCAACATCGAAACAACAGTGTCACCGGCTCCGGTGACATCAAACACCTCGTGGGTGATGGCCGGAACATGGAAAGTCTTTGCTCCTACTTCTGATACGGTCATTCCTTGATCTCCCCGGGTGATCATTGAAAAAGAGGTCTTGAATTTTTTGCGGATGCTTTTGGCCGCTTTGGCCGCATCTTGGTCTGATTGAATTTTTTTATTGATGATTTGTTCGGCTTCTTTTATGTTGGGGGTAATTCCATGGATGGAATCATAAAGCTCAAAATTGGGCGGCTTGGGGTCCACAATAATCGGAACCTGTTTTGATTTTGCTTTTCTTTTTAAAAATTCCATTATTTTTTTGTTCACCGTACCCTTGGCATAATCAGATACAATGATCCCATCCAACTGGAGCTGATTGATGGAATTGATGATCTCCGCTTCCAGTTCAGGGGTCAAGTGGATCCCTTCCTCCCGGTCAATCCTGACGATTTGCTGCCGCTGGGAAATGACCCTGGTTTTAACCAAGGTTTTGTTGGCGGGATTGGTTTTTATCAGGTTGTTTTTATATTTGAGTTTTGATATCTCTTTCGAGTATAAATCGGTTCCCGTAACACCCAGAAGAATCGCGGTTGCACCCAGGGCATGAAGGTTGGCACATACATTGCCGGCACCTCCCAGTCTGCATTCTTCGTGGTTAATTTTCAAGACCGGGACCGGTGCTTCAGGGGATATTCGGTTGACACTTCCGAAAATATACCGATCCAGAATAATATCTCCGTAAATTAAAATCTTTTTGTTTTTAAAACGGGATGAAATCTCTTCAAATCGCTTTTGATTGATCATGGTTATCTCACTTTAGATTGATATGGGGAATGAAGGGGATACTAATAAAATAGAATAGCAGGAATTTGATTTCAGAGTCACCGAAATTGTATTCAAA
>DAOVIP010000117.1 GCA_030671465.1 Candidatus Aminicenantota bacterium
GTGGCCCGGTGTTTTGAGAATTCACTGACCCAGCATATGAAAATCTTTGATTATAGACCCACGGAAAAAATTACAGTTGTTCTTCATGATTTTTCTGATTTTGGAAATGCCGGAACCTCAGCAATACCCAACAACCGGATGTTTGTTTCCATCGCTCCCTTTAACTATGTTTTTGAGATCATACTGGGAAACGAGCGGATGAATTGGATGATGAATCACGAACTGGTTCATGTGCTGGCCAGCGATCAGGCCACCAAATCGGACAAATTTTTCCGCAGAATATTTTTTGGAAAAGTAGCACCCACAGCAGATAATCCATTGTCGTTATTGTACGGTTATTTAACTTCACCCCGGGATTTTGCCCCCAGATGGTTTCACGAAGGAATTGCGGTATTCATGGAGACCTGGATGACCGGCGGAATGGGGAGGGCGCTGGGAGCCTACGATGAAATGGCCTTTAGAAGCTTGATTCATGAGCAGGTGGATTTATACGACATGGTGGGATTGCAGTCCGAAGCCACCAAGAAAAATTTTCAGGTGGGTGTGAATGCCTATCTATACGGCACCCGGTTTTTCAGTTATCTGGCCAACCGATATGGTCCCGAAAGTGTCATCAAATGGGTTTCGCGATCCAGGGATAGCAAGGCCTACTTTTCCAGGCAGTTTAAAAAAACCTATGGCTTATCCCTGAATGAAGCCTGGTCGGAATGGATCCAGTGGGAAAAGCAATATCAGTTAAAAAACCTGCAGCGGCTTGGACAGGTCCCCTACTCCTCTCAGAAGGTGATTACCGAAAAGCGTTTGGGGTATGTATCCAGGGCATTTTATGATACCAGGGAGGAGAAAATCTATGTTGGGGTGAACTACCCGGGCCAGGTGGCCCATATAGCTACCATGAATATTCGTTCAGGGAAAATGAAGACGGTTTGTAACCTCAAGGGGCCGGACCTTTTCTTTGTGACCTCACTGGCCTATGACCCTGATTCAGCCATCCTTTTCTATACCACTGATAATAACTACTGGCGTGATTTGAAAAAAGTAGATCTGAAAAACAAGCGGTCAACCGTACTGATGAAAGATTGCCGGGTGGGCGACCTGGCCTTTAATCGGACCGATCGATCCCTCTGGGGGGTTCGGCATTATCTGGGCATCTCCACCCTGGTACGAATTCCCTATCCCTATCGGGAGTGGAATCAGATGTTTTCCTGGCCTTATGGAATTGATCTTTATGATATTGATATCTCGCCGGACGGAAAAATGATTATCGGAGCGCTTACCAGTGTGTCTGGAAAACAGTTATTGATTAAAATGGATACCCAAACCATGATGGACGGAGAACCTGCATATGAAACCCTTTACGATTTTGGCAATTTTTCCCCGGCCAATTTTGTTTTTTCCCCGGACGGAAAACATCTTTGGGGTTCCTCTTACTATTCCGGAGTATCCAATATTTACCGTTATGACCTGGATAAAGATGATATTCACATTATCAGTAATTGTGAAACCGGTTTGTTCAGACCGGTCCCGATTTCAGATGAATCGGTGCTGGCCTTTCGTTACACTTCAAACGGCTTTATCCCGGTTATCATTGAAAACAAACCCCTTGAAATCGTAAAATCCATTCAATTTCTGGGCCAAACCGTTTTGGACAACCATCCTCAGCTCAAGGATTGGCAGGCGCCAGCACCTTCGATAGTAGACCTGGAGTCCCACACCACCTATAGAGGCAAATATCATATTCTGAAGGACTTTAAATTCAGATCTATATACCCGGTTGTTGAAGGGTACAAGAATTACCTGGCCTATGGTGTCCGTTTCAATCTCTCTGACTCTATCCCCCTGAATACCCTGGATTTTACCGTTTCTTACACTCCGGATGCGGATCTTACTCAGGATGAACGATGGCATCTCGGTTTCAATCTGGGGATTTCCAACTGGAAATTAAGTGCCTCCCATAACAAAGCTGATTTTTATGATCTGTTTGGCCCCACCAAAACCAGCCGTAAGGGAAATTCAATAGAATTGCTGTATCAAAAAAGTCTAATATTTGATGAACCCAGAGTTTTGGACCTGGGAGTTAAACTGGCCGGATATTTTGGCCTGGAACAGATGCCCGAATTTCAAAATGTTGAAACCACTTTTGGTGACTTCTATTACTTGAGTTTAAATCTCAGCTACAAAAATTTGCGGGCATCCCTGGGAGCAGTGGATTATGAAAAGGGATTCTTATGGGAAACCTACCTGACAGGATTCTATGCCGACAACCGGTTTTTTCCACGGGTATATACCAATCTCGATCTGGGTTTGCCCCTGCCCCTTCACCATTCTGCTATATGGTTGAGGGGTTCCCTGGGGTATGCTTGGGGAGATCGGGAAGAACCGTTTGCCAATTTTTATTTCGGAGGTTTTGGCAACAACTGGGTTGACCATCAGGATTTCAGTCGGTACCGAAAATATTACAGTTTTCCGGGTATTGACCTGAATGGTGTCGGGGGAACCAACTATGGCAAATTGATGTTGGAATGGACGCTTCCACCCATCTTGTTCAGGCGGTTGGGTTTTTCATCCTTTTATACCAACTGGGCCTCCATTTCAGTTTTTTCAACCGCTTTAATGATCAATATGGATGATGATGCTTATCGGAGGGAATTGCTGGATATCGGTCTTCAAATTGATATTCGTTTCATGATTCTATCAAATCATCAGATCACTCTTTCTCTGGGTTATGCCCGGGCTTTTGAAGCGGATCAGGATAATACGGATGAGTGGATGATATCGTTGAAAATTCTTTAGCAAGCCGGTGACCATGCTGGTGGTTGTGAAGGTTATTGTCAGTTTATTACCGGTTTTTGCCTTTTTGATTACCCTGATTTTTCTGGACAGTTACAAACTGTTGAAGTTACGTTCCGTATTGGTGGCCATTGGAGTGGGTGGTCTGGTTGCGGTTTTTTGCCTGATCTTAAACGGATTCCTGTTGAGGATATTTCAAATCAGCCTGCTTCAATTCAGCCGTTACCTGGCGCCGGTTCTGGAAGAGTTTTTCAAAGCACTCTACCTTCTTTATTTGCTCAAGACCAAGCGAATTGGATTCATGGTCGATGCAGCGATCTTTGGGTTTTCCATCGGTGCCGGATTTGCAGCAGTTGAAAACATTCATTATCTCTATACCCTGGGAGATCCCAATCTTTTGCTTTGGATCATACGGGGATTCGGCACGGCCATCATGCATGGTGGAACGACTGCAATCGTGGGGATTTTTTCTAAAAATTTTATAGAACGTCGACAGGAGGAAAAACTCTATCACTACTTACCCGGGCTGGGAATAGCCATGGCTATCCATTCTGTTTTCAACCATTTCCTGCTTAACCCATTGATCTCGACCCTAGTGATTTTAATCATTCTGCCGCTGGTCCTCATTATTGTCTTTGAACGCAGCGAAAAGTTGCTTCAAAAGTGGCTGGATGTGGGATTCGTATCTGATGTGGAATTACTTCAGATGATCCGGTCCGGGACAGTACTGGAATCCAGGATCGGTCAATATCTGGTTTCCCTGAAAAACCGGGTGCCTGGAGAGGTTCTGGCAGACATGTTGTGTTATCTGCAGATTTCAGTGGAACTGGCCCTGAAGGCAAAAGGTACACTGTTGATGCATGAGGCCGGTTTCAAAGCGGCTCAGGATGATGCAGTAAAAAATAAACTCATGGAATTGAAGCAACTTGAACTGAATATCGGTAAAACCGGAAAACGGATCCTGGCCCCGTTTCTGCATGTGAAGAGTCAGGATTTATGGCAAATCCATATGCTGGAGGGGCATGCCCATTCCGGATACAATATTTTGAAAAGGCGCAGGTAAATGGTTTGGTGAGAGTTGGGTAGGTGACAGGATTGCAGGATATGGATTTGACATGTAAAAAGACCGGTGATATAAATATAAAAGGGTAAAAGGATTTTTTATTTTAAAGGAAAAAAATGAATCCCGGAAAAGATATCATCCAGATCCAGAAATTGCAAGGGGAAATCAATCAATTACGCCGGGCAGTTGAAGAATTGTCGATGCTGAATGAGATTGCCGTAGCCATCAGTTCAACCTTATCACTGGACCGTATTCTGGGCCTGATCATTCAAAAATGCCTGAAGCATCTGGAAGTGGAGCAGGGAGCCATTATGCTGCTGGATGAAAAAACAGAAGAGAAGCCCTTTCAAACTGTGGCCCGGAGGGGGGATACCATATCACTCCAGTTGCCCTACCGTTTGGATTCTCAGCTATCGGGCTGGATGTTAAAAAACCGGAAAGCATTGATTATCAATGGTTTTCAGGAGGATAATCGGTTTTTAAAACGGGGAAAAGAGACTTTTTCCATCCAATCTTTGCTGGTGGTTCCTTTAAAGCAAAAAGGGCGAATGATCGGATTGATTGCCCTGTTCAATTCCCAATCTGATCTGGGCTTTACCCAGAAGGATAGCCGTTTACTGGAAATTATTGCCACCCAATCAGCCCAGGTCATTGAGAATGCCCGTTTGCTGGAAGAGGAACAGGCTCTGATTCGTATGCAGGAGGAAATGAGACTGGCTTATGAGATTCAGATGAATCTGCTTCCCACCCAGGCTCCGGTGGTTGATGGGTATGATATTGCCGGCAAGAGCATTCCAGCTAAAGATGTGGGCGGCGATTACTTTGACTTTATTCCCATGAACAACCATCAGCTGGCTTTTTGTCTCGGTGATGTGTCGGGCAAGGGAATGCCGGCAGCATTGTTGATGGCCAATCTTCAGGCAGCCATCCGGAGCCAAACCTTGTTGAATGTCTCCTCCAGTGCCTGTCTTGAACATTCCAACCTTCATATGTTCCAGAATTCCGGACCGGAAAAATTTGCCACCCTTTTCTATGGGATTTTGGATGTGAAGTCCCATCAATTGAGGTATTCCAATGCGGGTCATAATTACCCGATTTTATTTACCAGTGAGAAAAGTCCATTCTGTCTGGAATCAGATGGTATTGTGCTGGGATGCCTGGAGTCATTTTGCTTTCATGAGGAGCAAATATCATTGTCTCCGGGTAATCTTTTCATCCTGTATTCAGATGGAATCACCGAAGCATTTAATAGCCGTGAAGAGGAATTCGGTGAGGAAAAGTTGATTGAAGTGATTGAAGAGATTCGCGAAGATTCGGCCCAGAATATTTTGGAAAAAATTTTACATGCGGTTCGGCTGCATACCGGTGATTCGACCCAGGATGACGATATAACCCTGGTTGTCATCAAAAGAAATATCTAGGCGTTGTTAATTATTGAGGGTTTAATATATAAAGGAAATGTTCTGAATTTTGGTATAAATTTCTATTTGATCAGATTAAAAATAAATTAAGATAATTTAAAATTCTATCCAAAACTACTGATTGCTTTCTCCTCATCTTCAAAGCATTCAAATACGGTAATGAGTTTGGTGATAGTCATCAAATCCTTTACCCGGCTGGTTAAATTGAGTATTTTTACCGTGCCGTCGATTTTTTTGATGGAGGTGAAAGATCTGACGATTTCGCCCAATCCGGTAGAATCCAAATAGGGCACATCGGCAAAGTTCAATACCACTTTGGTTTCATTCTCTTTAACCAGGTTGTTGATGGCGACACGTATTACGGTAATGGCATCTCCGGTCAGTATTTTCCCCTGTAGATCCAAAATCACTACCCCGCTTTTTTTTCTTCTCTCAATTTTCATAAAACATCTCCTTTTTAAGGTTGTTCAATTTATATTATATTTAATAAAAAAATTCAAGTGAATTCTATAAAAAGGTTAAAAATTTAAAGCAACCTGATTGACCTGAAATATGAATTGAAAAAAAAGTTGATTTTTGTTATATAATCTAGTGAATAGTAACTGGTTGCTGGTCAAAAATGAAAGGAATGCTTGGATTTTCGGGGTTTGGATTTCGGGAATCGGAAGTCGTAGGTTCTACTCTACCTTTACCTATACCTGAGATCTTGATAGATTAAAAATGATAGGACAAACCATTTCCCATTACAAAATCCTGGAGAAAATCGGTTCAGGCGGGATGGGTGTTGTGTATAAGGCTCTGGATAGCAAGCTGGACCGGACCGTGGCCCTAAAATTTCTTCCCCCTCATATAAGCATCAATAAAGAAGAAAAAAAACGCTTTATTCACGAGGCCAAAGCCGCAGCTGCCCTGGACCACCCCAATATATGCTCTATTTATGAAATCGATGAAACCGAAGAGGGCCAGATGTTCATTGCCATGGCTTTTTATGAAGGGCAAACATTAAATGAGAAAATATCAGGTGTAGGGGCGAATGGCGGTTCGCCCTTGCCCATTAACAATGCAATAGACATCGCCATCCAGATAGCTGAGGGTCTTCAA
>DAOVIP010000242.1 GCA_030671465.1 Candidatus Aminicenantota bacterium
AATGAAAATCACGATATCAACTACAATGCTTTTAATATCGATCTCACTTTGAGATGGAATTTTGCCCCTGGCAGTGAAATTTTATTGAACTGGAAAAATGCCATATATACCTCAGATCAATCCTTGGGTGATAATTATTGGCAAAATTTCGTTACCACGCTCGGCCAACCCCAGGTGAATAGTATATCCCTGAAGGTTATATATTATTTTGAAATATGAAGGAGGCCGGATATGAAAGCAAAAACTATCTTATTTATAATTGCCGGTATCATTTTATTTTTTGGAGTTGGGAATACAAAACAGAAAAAATTCCCGGTTTTAAAAGATCCTTACCTAGGCCAAAAACTGCCAGGTAAGATCCCAAAAATTTTTGCACCCGGTATTATATCAACTGATTATAATGAACGTATAGCAGCTTTTACTCCGGATGGGAAAGAATTATATTATGTTCTCGCCGGTGCGCCCCACTTTGTAATACTATATACAATGGAACTGGATGGTAGGTGGATAAAACCACAAGTTGCTCCCTTCTCGGGTAAATACCTGGCGGAATTTAATATTTCCCCGGATGGAAATAAGATTGTTTTTGCTTCATCTCAGCCATTAAATGGTATTGGGGAACCAATGGAGTCAGTTCGCGTTTGGATAGTAAAGCGAAATGAAATGGGATGGGGTGAACCTATATGTCTTATGCCGTCAATCAGTGGATATCCTTCTCTTACAAAAAAAAGTGATTTATATTTTAATTCTGCTCGTGAAGACGCAGTGGGTGGAGAAGATATTTATGTGTCGAGATTAGTAAATGGAGAATATACTGAACCTGTGAATATAGGAAGTTTAGTAAATAGTGAAATTGATGAACTTGATCCATTCATTGCTCCTGATGAAAGCTACATTGTATTTTGCAAAAGAGCCCCTGATGGATTTGGAGGCGTCGATCTTTTTATCAGTTTTCGAAAAGATGATGATACATGGACAAAATCAATAAACATGGGAGAACCGATAAATTCTAGTGCCTCAGAAATTTGCCCGAGTGTCTCTCCGGATGGCAAATATTTCTTTTTTACAAGCTACCGGACAATCCATAAAAATTACTCTGAAATCCCGCTCACCTACGAAGCAAAAATAAGGATACTCAATAGTCCGGGAAATGGCCTTGGTGATATTTACTGGATGGATGCAAAAATTATTGAAGAATTAAAAAAAAATCTATAAATAAAAAAGAATAAGCGGGAGGAAAGTTATGAAAAAAACATTTGTTATTATTTGGAGTCTGGTATTGGCTCTCTTGGTTTTCGGTAACCTCTTCGGTGGGGATGATAAGGCGGCAGTAGAACAGGTCATTAAAAGTGCCTACTTCAATGGTGCGTTCAATGATCTTGATACCGAAAGTATGAAAAAGGGTTTTCACCCTGATTTTGCCATCTTTTCGGCCAAGGGAAAGAAGCTGGGCAAGTATCCGATTGCCATCTGGATCGAGAGAACCGAGGAGAGAAAGAGCGATCCAGGCTTTGATCCTGCTCAGGTGGCCAGAGATTGCAGAATCACCAGCATGGATGTTACAGGTGGGTGTGCTACAGCCAAGGTGGAAATCTTTAAAAAGCGGAAGCTTGTTTATACCGACTATCTTTCTCTCCTGAAGTTTGATGATGGCTGGAAGATTGTAGCCAAAGTCTACCACTCTCACAAACATTAAGTCATACCTTTCTATTTAATTAGAGAATTTGTTAAAAATGAAAAATGTGACTTTTTCCCTATTGTATTTTTCATAAGATCAAATAGAGTTGATATTGGAAGCAATATGTATATGAAATTACTGTATTATCTTGTAGAAAAATAATCAAAAAGGAATTTCGGATGAAACAAATGTTTATATTTATGAAATTATTTTTGTTCCTTATACTCATTTTTCAGAATATTGGGGCAAATGATGAGTGGCCGACTCTAAAAGGTCCATACCTAGGTCAAAAACCGCCAGGAATCCAGAGGGCCATTTTTGCCCCGGGAATTATCTCTACCGGCTTCAATGAACATGGCGTTTCATTTACACCTGATGGCAGAGAAGTTTTCTATCGCTTACTGGGCCCTCCTCATGGAATTGTTCTGACCCTGAGAGAAGAAAAAGGATTTTGGTCATCTCCAACAGTCGCTTCCTTCTCGGGGAAGTACGATGGAAAATGTACTCTGTCTCCGGATGGTAACACCATGTTGATCAGTTGCGGGTCTCCGCCTTCCGGTGATGGACCTGTTCTGCCATTCTGGACGATCTGGATAATAAAACGAACTAATTCGGCCTGGGGAAAACCACGGAATTTGGCACATCTCAAGGGAGCCTATCCAACCATGTCCAACAATGGTACGATATATTTCTATGCCAGGGGAGAGAATAACAAGGGGGATATATTTAAATCCGTTTCAGAGAACGGTAAGTATGGTGATCCCCAGAAGGTAGGATTACCGATCAGCACAGAGCATTGGGAAAATGATCCTTACATTGCACCTGATGAGAGTTTCCTCATATTTCAATCTGACCGCCCAGGAACTTTTGGGGAAGGGGATTTGTTCATCAGTTACCGTTTAAAAGACGGCATATGGTCAGAGCCCAAAAACATGGGCGTGGGAATCAATACCAGGGAGTCCGGGGAGGGCTGTCCATGGGTGACACCCGATGGAAAATATCTGTTCTTTTCCGGCATGAGTTATGGTTTTAAACGTTATTCGGAAAATCCTATGGATTATAAAACCAAGATTAAAGCTCTTTGCAGTCCAGGGTATAGCAGCGAAGATGTTTTCTGGGTCAGCGGGAAAATTATTCAGGATTTGAAACCAGAACAGGATTTCCCGGTACTAAAGGGCCCCTATCTGGGTCAGAAACCACCGAGCATGATTCCGGAAGTCTTTGCTCCTGGGATAATATCAACAAAAAATAATAATGAAGCATTATTCTGTATGTACATGGACGGCAACAGACTATTTCTTTTTACTCGTTCGTCTCCGGGTGCTCCCGGTCAGATTTATTATCAAATTTATATGACAGAATTGAAAGAGGGAAAATGGACGAAACCATATCTGACTACTTTCCATAACAAACCCTGTGATGTTAACCTCTCGCTTATTCCAGATGGCAATATTCTCTATTTCGGATCGCGACGATCACTCGACGGTAGAGGGGAATCCCCCAAAGGTTTTAATATTTGGATAGTGAAAAAAACCGCCGAAGGCTTTTCCAATCCAAGAATGCTTGACCCTCCAATAAATTCTGATGATTATGATATCTGCCCCTCGGTTACAAAAGACGGCACTATCTACTTTTTCAGTGAACGCGTCGGCGGTGTTGGTAAAGCAGATTTATACCTCTCAAAATTAGTTAACGGAAAATATACAGATGTAGAAAATCTTGGTAAACCAATTAATACTGAAAATTCTGAAATTGATCCCTTTATTGCAGCAGATGAAAGTTATCTGATTTATTGTTCGAAAACACTCGGTGGATACGGTGGTTACGATCTTTACATCACTTTCAAAAAACAGAATGGTTCCTGGACAGATCCGATGAATATGGGAGAAAAAATAAATTCATCCAGTTATGATTGGATACCTTTTGTCACATCTGACGGGAAGTATTTCTTTTTTACAAGCAACAGAGCTGGAGATTATGATATCTACTGGGTGGATTCCGGGATAATTGACCAATTAAGGTTAAAAAGATTTAAGGAGGATAAGAATGACTAAAAAACTAATTATTATTCTGCTATTTACAGTATTGCAAGTAAGAACGGTACTTGCAGAGGATATCGTAGAAGCTGCCAAAAGTGGTGATTTGAATAAGGTTAAAGCAATTTTGCTAAAAGATAAGTCAAAACTTAATGCAACAGATAAGAGAAATTTTACCTCATTGCATTGGGCTGGGAT
>DAOVIP010000365.1 GCA_030671465.1 Candidatus Aminicenantota bacterium
AAGGAGTCACCGGGATTCGACCGCCCTTGGTTTTTCCTTCGCCCCCGCCATGCGGATGGTCAACAGGATTCATGACCGTTCCCCTGACATGGGGACGTTTACCCACCCACCGGTTTCTTCCGGCCTTACCGATTTTAATATTGCCGTGTTCAACATTACCCAGTTGTCCGATGGTGGCGCGGCAGCCCAGGTTAATATTCCGCAATTCTCCAGAGGGCATCTTGATGAGAGCATAACTCCCTTCCTTGGCCATGAGTAAGGCCTGGGATCCGGCGGTTCGGGCAATCTGCCCCCCCCGGCCTTCGTACAGTTCGATATTATGAATATTGGTGCCCACCGGAATTTTCCTTAAAATCAAAGAATTACCCGGCAGGATTTCAGCTTCATTGGAGGCAGAGATCACACTGTCTCCCACTTTCATCCCCACCGGGGCCAGGATATACCGTCTCTCGCCATCCGCATATTTCACCAGGGCGATCCGGGTGGTCCGGTTGGGATCATATTCAATAGATTCGATAGCTCCGGGAATATCAAACTTATTCCGCTTAAAATCAATCAGTCTGTATTGTCTTTTATGGCCACCACCCCTAAACCTGATGGTAATTCGGCCCAGGTTGTTCCGCCCCCCTGACTTTTTCAGTGCTACCAGCAATTTTTTGTAGGGTTTGGCTTTGGTTATCTCATCAAAAGTATAACCAGTTTTCCCCCTTTGACCCGGGGTAATCGGTTTGAATGTTTTTATGCCCATTTTACACAACCTCAAAGTATTCGATCATTTTTACATCTTTTTTCAGTTTAATATAGGCCTTTTTCCAGGAAGGTCTTTTCCCCGAATAGCGGCCAAAACGTTTTTCCTTGCCGTTAAAATTCATTACTCTGACCTCTTTAACCTCTGTCTTGAACAGCTCTTCGACTGCTTTTTTGATCATGATTTTATTGGCATCCCGGTGGACTTTAAAACAAAGGCATCGTTCCCTGTCCTTCAGATCTGTGGATTTTTCAGTGATAAACGGCGCAATGATGATATCGGTGTTATCCAGTCTCATTTGAGGACCTCCATCAGATACTTCACGGCATCTACCGAAAACATGATGTAATTGTATTTCAAAGAATCATAGACATTGATTTCCTTGCAATCCACTGCTTTGATGTTGGAGATGTTTCGGGAAGAAAGCATCAATTCCGAATTTTCTTTTTTATCAACGATCAACATCTTGTCAAAATCGAATTTCTTGAGCAGGGTCACCGTATCTTTGGTTCTATTAGATTCCAATTTGATCTGGTCAACCACATAGATTTTCTCATTTCTCAATTTGTCAGATAATATGGATTTTAAAGCATTGCGTTTGGCTTTCTTTGGTGTCTGATAGGAGTAGTCCCGGGGATGAGGGCCGAATGTGACGCCACCGGATCTCCATATAGGGCTTCTGATCGAACCAATCCGGGCCCTTCCGGTGCCTTTTTGCTTCCAGGGTTTACGTCCGCTTCCGGCAACTTTTCCCCTGGTCTTGGTGGCAGCAGTACCCCTTCTTTGATTGGCCTGGAAATTTTTCACTACCTCATAAATGAGATGTTCTTTCAGGGGGTAATCAAAGATTTCCTTAGGAAATTCAATTTCACTAACCGCTGTATTCTGTATATTCCGCACCTTGACTTTTGGCATCTCTATCTCCTTTTAACGGAATCCTTTAAAATGGAAACATAATTCCCATTAAATCCAGGAATCGCTCCTCTGACCAGTATCAGGTTGTTTTCCGGGTCCACTTTGACTACCCGAAGCCCTTTGATGGTTTTGTTCTTTCCTCCCATCCGGCCCGGCATTTTTTTTCCCTTGATAATTTTTCCGGGATAAGCACACATGCCCACAGAACCGGCTCTTCGATGATGCATGGATCCATGAGTTGATTTACCTCCGGCAAAATTCCATCTTTTCACGACTCCCTGAAATCCTTTACCCTTTGTAATTCCCACTATATTCACTCTGTCTTTTTCTTTAAAAATATCCACTTTTACCGTATCGCCAACATTAACATTGTCCGCTTCCAGAATGAATTCTCTCAGGATCCTGGTTGCGGGAACCTTGGCTTTGTCAAAATGACCGGACATGGGCTTATTGATGTTCTTTATTTTTTTATCCTCAACAAACCCCAACTGTACTCTCAATACATCCTTTTCTTTTTCTTTCCCGGTCTTTTTCTGAACCACCAGACAGGGTCCGGCTTTGATAATGGTTACCGGAATAACTTGTCCGTCATCGGTAAATATCTGAGTCATTCCAATTTTTTTTCCAATCATTCCCTTTATCATTGTAATCACCTTCTAATTGGATTTCACCTCGACTTCCACTCCAGCAGGTAAATCCATCTTTTTTAATTCGGCTATGGTATCATCATTATGTTCTAAAATTTCGATTAACCGGCAATGGGTCCTTCGTTCAAAATGCTCCCTGGATTTTTTATCGGTATGAGGTGAGCGTAAAACGCAAAATCTTTCGATTCGGTTCGGTATCGGAATGGGACCGGCTACTTTGGCTCCGGTTCGCTTGGCTTTGGTCACGATCTCAGTGGATGATTTATCCAGAATTCGACTGTCAAAAGATTTTAACTTGATTCTGATTTTGGTATTCATGTTAATCCTTTATTTAATGATCTCGGTTACGGAGCCGGCACCGATGGTGCGTCCGCCTTCCCGGATGGCAAACTTAAAACCCTTCTC
>DAOVIP010000476.1 GCA_030671465.1 Candidatus Aminicenantota bacterium
ATAACTGTAAATATTCAAAAAAAACAATCCATTTGGTCACTTTCCGAACCAGCCGGCCATTTTCCACCGGAATATTAAAACAACTGTATTCACCGGGGAAGGATTGAACAATCGAGAAGGATGAATCCCTCAAGGAGAGGCTCCTCTCACCGGAATGGGTATGGGTACACTGACATTGATAATTGAATAGTGTATATTCAAGGTCTATGGTTCCATTATATTTTAGGCACCATACTTGGGTGAGCACCACTTCCTGACCCAAAAAAAGCAAATATATTAGAAACAGACCCTTTATCAAGACATTTCGACTTCGGCCAAGATGATTTTTCATTACAGAAATCTAAACATATAAACATTAAAAAGTCAATGCAGGGACTGGTGAGAAAAATCCCCTACCTGACTATTTGGTAGGGCTGAAACCCAGCAGGTGGATTTCCCGGTACCAGACAATGATACTGGCCAGGGCCGCATACAGCATGACAATGGTCACAACTTTAATCAGGATTTTATACCATTTTTTATCCAGATATTCTTCGAATAAGACCTGAAGTCCGCGCATGATGATATACCAGCCAATGGCAAAAAAAGTATAGTTCATGTTGTCCTCCTAAAAAAGAGAAAAGGTGCTATACAAAAATTTAAATTATTTATCATTTTTATATTGGATTCCAGCAAATCCGAAAACCAATATAGGCAGCCGGTTCAACCGGATCCTCGGTGAGACGGCAGGCGGAACGGATTCGATCGGCACTGTTCACCCAGCTTCCGCCCCGGGTAATTTTCAGAGCCCCGGTTTCAGGACCGGTCGGATTGGTAAGCGGTGAAGTGGAATAATAATCGGGCATATACCAATCGGAACACCACTCACCCACGTTTCCGGCCATATCATGGATACCGTAAGGTGAAATTCCTGATGGGTAACTGCCAACCGCAGCGGTCCGGCTGAGGCAACCGGCAAAATTGGTTTTGGTACAATCAGGGGCTTCGTTTCCCCAGGGGTATCTCCTCTGGTCGGTTCCTCGGGCTGCCTTTTCCCACTGTGCTTCGGTAAGCATCCGGATATTTTTACCGGTTTTATCGGCCAGCCAGCTGCAGAATGCCTCAGCCTCCTCCCAGCTGACATATATCACCGGCATATTCCCCCGGCCCCAACCCCGATCATCTTTTAAACTCCTGCCGGTATCCTCACAAAACAAATCATACTGTTCAAAAGTAATTTCATATTTTGAAACCCGGTAAGCATCAAGGTAGACCGTGTGAACCGGTAATTCATTACCCATCCCTTCATTAAAATTATCCCCCATCAGAAACTCACCAACAGGAACATCAATCCATTCAATGCCCAATATTTCAGTATCGTAGTTGGGGTCACTGGTATCATCCTTCTTTTTTTTCAGCAAGATGAACAAGCTGGCAATGATCACAATGACAATGCCGGTAACCAGAACCCATGGAAACTTCTTTTTTTTCTTTTTTACCGGTTTTTCAAATACTTTTTTTTCCACTTTGCGGGGAGCAAGGTCTTTATTATGAATGATCCTTTGATACTCGATGAGGTCATTAAAATCAATACCGGGTATATCCGGTATCAACTTGAATTCCTTGACCTTTTCATAATTCTTCTGGGCCTCGGTAAAATCCTCCTTTTTTTCAGAAGCAGCTGTCAGCAGCAGATACACGCTGGCCAGCAAATCGGTAGCCCCTGGCTTCAACTCGCCTGTTAACGGGCCTATTGGGTTGATTGGCTCGAGCTTAGCAATGGC